>CAZLAJ010000007.1:0-7826 GCA_964557525.1 uncultured Gammaproteobacteria bacterium
GGGAAAAAAAGCTGCGGTATACCAAGCAGCAGACCAATTACAAGAGAGAGCGCTTCTGCAAGATTGCCTGTTAGAAGATACTTCACTGCATTGCTTAAGTTTCGCACTATGCTCCGTCCCTCTTCAACCGCATTAACTATTGTCGAAAAGTTATCGTCTGTAATCACCATATCTGCCGTCTCACGCGCTACATCAGTACCCACCTTTCCCATCGCCACCCCAACATCTGCCTGTTTTAATGCAATCGCATCATTCACCCCATCTCCAGTCACCGCTACAATCTCCCCGAGCTGCTGATACAGCTTCACAATGCGAGATTTATGAAACGGCGTAGTGCGGGCAAATATACGCACGTTTGGCAACTTCTTTAACAGCACTTCATCTGAATACTCTTCCAACTGTTTGCCGGTAAGTATCTCATCTCCCACCTCCATCAACCCAGTAGAAACACCTATCGCCTCAGCAGTTCGCTCATTATCACCTGTTATCATAACAACCTTAATACCTGCTTTTTTTGCCCTCCTCAATGCGTCTCTCGTCTCTTTGCGGGGCGGATCATGTATGCCCACCATTCCTAAAAATACTCCCTTACCCTCCCCTTCTTCTGAACTGAAGGCAAGAACTCGCAGGCCTTTGCGCGCCCACTGTTCTGCTACTGCCTCCACCCTAGCTTTCGCTTCCTCACCAAACACATCTGTACTGTCTTCAGATGAAACGTAGTCTACCCGCTCAAGCACACTCTCAAGAGCTCCTTTGGTATATTCCATCTTTCTATCGTGACTTTTTACCAAAACAGACATTGTTTTGGTAGTACTATCAAATGGCTCCTCTTCCACTAGCTTCCACTGATCTCTCGTCATCTCAACATCCATCCCTACTTTCTGCGCAAGAAACAGAAGCGCCCCCTCAGTTGGATCACCTAACACATCCATCTCTCCATGATCGTGCACTCTCACAAGCGATGCAGTTGAGCAGAGAACGCCATTCAGAATTAAGGCGTGAAACACGGAGTTCATAAGGGTAGGAAGCCTGTCATCATCATACTCTTTCTTACTGACATACACCTTACGGACGTTCATCTTGTTTTCAGTGAGCGTCCCTGTCTTATCGGTTGCAATGAGCGTAATACTTCCAAGCGCCTCGATCGCTGACAGTTTCCTCATAATAGCCTTTCGTTTAGCCATCTCATTCACTCCCATCGCAAGGGTAATGGTCATGATCGCAGGCAGTCCTTCAGGCACAACCGCCACCGCAAGTGAGATTGCAAGAAGAAATGCTGCAAAGTAAGTGGAACCTTGCCATGTTGAAAGAAAAAACACAACAAGTGAGATGACGATCCCAGCAAATCCGATGAGAGTGGAAATTCCTTCCAGCTTTCTCTGAAGTGGTGTTTTTACCTCTTCAATTTCAGCAAGGTGTCCGGCAATCTTTCCAAACTGAGTAGACATACCTGTTGCAATAACCTCGGCATGCCCACGACCTTTAGCAACGATCGTGCCCATATATACCTCATCCCCCTTCTCTTTTACTATCGCCATCGACTCACCAGTAAGCGCAGATTCGTTCACTTCAAGGTTGATCGCATCCAGAATTTTTCCATCTGCGGGAATCTTTGTGCCTTCTTCGATAAAAAAGATGTCTCCGGGAACGATATACCTGCTGTCAACCTCCACTTCCTGTCCATCCCGCAATACTCGAACTTTCACGATCGTCATTTTTTTTAGTGCTGCTATCGCATCCGACGCCTTTCGTTCCTGATAGATTCCGAAGATGGCATTTAAAATAACGATGGAGAGAATGAGCGAGGCATCAAACCGTTCACCCACGATAAAGGCGACTCCTGCTGCTGCTAGTAACAGAATGACAAGAAAGTTGTTCATCTGGTCAAAAAAGATGGCGAATATACTTCGGCCTTTTCGTTCGACCAGAACATTTTCACCGTACTTTTTAAGCAGTTCTGCAGCCTGTGTTGAGGTGTACCCTTTTAAATTCATATACATTTCATAAACATCTTTGTATTGCTCATCTTCGCAAGTTACGCTTGCACTGCGTGAATATTACCATGCACTTCTGTCCTCTCAACAATCTCCTTAGTGTCCGGCTGCAGTTCAGCATATGCCCGCTCCATGGTGTTAATTATCTGGCTGATAATATCCTGGGCAGTTTCAAAAGACACCGCCTTAAAATTATGGGGAAAGTAATGAAACACCTGATTTCTTCCCAAAGTCCAGGTCTGCCAGATCATATCAGCAGTTTCCTGAGATGTGTTTACAACTAACTTTTGGTAGATTGAGCGGTCCCCCAGTCTTCCCACTAGGTTTGGCGACATGAGTTTACCAAGTCTCAGATGGGTTGAGATGTAATCAAGGTGAGAGATGTACTTTTTGTCAAGAAACAGCTGTTTCAGAAACCCCTCATATGCCTTAGCGTACGGAAAGATGAGAAAGGAGTAGTCTTTAAACTGGTAGTTGCCAGTTTTAATGACATTGTTGATAAGGTAATCGCCTTCAAGGAGAAGATCCTTCTGAGCTCGAGAGAGATAATGCCAAAAAGAGCCATAACTATCGGGAGCTGTGTCCATTTATTTATTATGGCATATACAAGCTATGGAAACAAGGTGTCTTCTGGTTAGAATTGGAACAAAGAAGCAGTGGCATCTAACATATTTCCTAATGCAGTTATCTGTGCTCTTATCTGCGTTTTTCTCTCCGGTGTAGTAGAAGGATTTCTATATTCCTCTAACAGTGCGTTAACATCAATTACGCCTGTTCGCTCTTCTAATAAAGCCTGCCTTGTTGGAAGTTCCGTTTTCCCCATCTTATATCTGAATCTTTAACGAAGGACTCATTGTTGTCTTAATGAATGCTGCAGTGATATTCGTTCTGCCTACTGCATTCAAAAATGCATCTGCATTCTCAACAAGCGCTCCCTCTTCATGCGAGATCTTACCAATAAGCTGGTGCATGAGGGGAAATTTGGGTTCAGTCTTGTAACGTAATGTTCCTTTTTCAAACTTCTTCACAACCTCATCAGGATTGGTAGATACTGTTCCTGCTTTCGGATTAGGCATTAAACCTTTTGGACCTAAAGTTCGTGCGAACTTTGCAAGCTTAGGCATGAACGAAGGATGGGTAACAAGAACATCAAAGTCGATGACGCCTTTTTCAAGAGTCTCTAAAAGAGCATCGTCTACTACTTTTACTCTGACTGTTTTACCGGTCGCATGTGGAAGAGCAACTTCTCCCTTAATCCCCTGTTCTTTTACGTTTAGATGAAGCTCGACTGACTCGTCAAATGACGCATACTTAATCTTCTTCAAAAGAGCAATGGCTTCTGCAAGTCCATATACTTTATTTTTATCAACCTGTTTCATTGCCTCTCTATACTTCTTCCCTCTGACATGAGATGAAACGGCTTTCTTTTCTTCTTTTTTCTCTTTAACTGGTTCACTCTTTTCAACTACTTCTCCACCTTCTTCTTGCACCTCTGCCTTTTCTTTTGCCTCAACACTCTTCAGCTCTTCCATTGCCTTTGAGCTGGCCTTCTTGTGCTTCTTCTCTTCTTTTTTAACCTTTGCCCGCTCTTTTGCCTCCTGCTTTTCCTGTTCTTCAACGTCTTCTAATCCGATTGTTCTTGTTCTAATTTTTCCCATAGGTATATGTAACTTGAAAGCGGTTATCCGCTTGAAATAGTAGTATTACAGTTCTGTGTCGATGCCCATTGAGCGTGCAGTACCCGCAACCACCCGTTTGGCCATCTCAACATCATCAGTATTTAAATCTGCCATCTTTGTCTTTGCAATCTCCTCAACCTGCGCCTTAGAGAGCTTGCCCACCTTCTGTGTGTTTGGTCTTCCTGATGCAGCCTGCAGACCTAAGGTCTTCTTAATGAGTGCTGCGACTGGTGGAAGCTTTGTGATAAAGGTGAATGACCGGTCTTCATAGACGGTAATGACCGCAGGAATGATCTGTCCCTTTTGGTTTGCTGTTGCTGCATTATATTGTTTAATAAAGTCCATGATAGGAACACCATGCTGTCCTAATGCTGGACCAACTGGAGGTGCCGGAGTAGCCTCACCCGCGGGAAGATTGAGTTTAATAAGGGTCTTTACTTTCTTTGCCATACTATATGGTGTATTAATTATTAGAGCTTAGCGACCTGCAGGAAGTCAAGCTCAACGGGAGTTTCCCGATCGAAGATGGAGACAAGAACACGGACCTTTCCTCGTTCATCATCGATTGCTTCGATGGTTCCAAGGAAGTCGGCAAACGGTCCTTCCGTAATTTTGACTGCCTCCCCGACGGAAAACTTAGCCTTGAACTTAGGCTGATCCTGGGTCACAAATTTCATGATGGCGTCCACCTCTTTATCAGAAATAGGGGTTGGTTTCAAGCCTGCACCGACAAAGCCGGTTACCCCTTCTGTTGTTCGTACGACGAGCCATGACTGATCGTCAAGAATCATACGAACAAGGATGTAGCCAGGGAACACTTTTTCATTCTGTTTTGCTCGCTTACCTTTTTTTACTACCACAATCTCACGCATGGGAATGACGATATCAAATACCTTATCATCCACACCAAGGCTCTTTACTCTCTGTTCGAGTGCTGCTTTTACCCGCGCTTCATAACCAGTCTGGATATGGATAACATACCAGCGCGCTTCTGGAGAAACGGATTGTGTAGAGGCAACTGCCTCTTTTACTTCTTTTTGTAATTCGTCTGCTTTTGCCATAGTCGTCGCTTTGATTTACGATCCCAGATGTATCATCTACTGTTCATACATCATACATCATGAATCATGAACCATTCAAGAAGATTTAGCGTGTCTTAGACAGAAGCTCAAGGAGCTTAGCTAAGGCGACGTCAATTATACCGATGTATATACCAATAATCAAGGAGATTAATAAAACCACAATGGTAAGCCTGATAGTAGTCTCACGGCTAGGCCATGTTACCTTCTTCAGCTCATCAATAATATCGTTTACAAATATTCTCCGTTGTGCTGTAGTCTGTGCCATATTGCTATTGTACCAAATATCAAAGATATCGTAACAAGATTATACCACCAGATAGGATCGAATCAACCGAAGAATAGGTAAGTTACGGAATGCCATCCTCCACATATGAATTAGAGAGGTCACTAATGCCAACTATCCTTTGACGCCATTTATCAATCGTGCGTATGCAGCGCTCCCTATCCCATCCGAGAAACCACCTAAGGATCTGATGAGAGTCATGAATAGATGCGGAAGAGAGAGGAGTCCTCCTGACTTTTTTGCAATCATCTCTATCTCTGCAACAATCTCATGATTAACAAACTGTGCAAGAAGCCTCAGATCTGCCTGGTCTTTAATGTATGGAGATGTCTTTTTAATCGCATAGGAATACTCAGGTTTTAAGTACCGGACCTTCATATTTCCAATGGTATAGGTTTCCTCTGGGTTAGAGAATGCAATCTGGGGAATAACCACCGTCTTGCCTCCTAAACAAGCAAGCATCCATCCTGGAAGGCGATGTTTCCAAACAGAGCCTTTTTCATATGGATTATCCTTGTCGTCCCGGTAAACATATCTCAGCTCTACTAATCCAATGGGGCGATTGTGAAGGGGTACTAAGTAGCTCATAGACATTCCCCTTAAAAACCATGCGTTTACGTTACCATATTCACCTGACTGTATGAGTAAATCATAGATACGTTTGTATGCATCATATGATTGAAACATAATGTCAACATCTCCATGAATACGGTAGTCACGCAGGTAGTCGTGTGCTAAGCCACCAAGGATGAAGGTATCTTCAATGACTCCCAGTTTTTCAGCTGCCTGAAGTATCCGTTCAAGCTCCTTCATTTGAGCTTCTTTTCGGATAATATTCTGTTTATCTGCACCATCCTCAACAAGCGCCAAATAATCCTTTTCTGATAACGATCGAGGATGTAAGAGGTTTGATAGAGCAGTAATGATACTCATTAAAGTATAAATTATTACTTGATCTACTCATATATTCAGTGAGGAAAATCACCACATAAGCCCATACTCGTCGTCAAAACATTTGAAACAAAAATGCTGTAGAAGAAATCAGCAGACACATAGTATTAGGTATACAAGTCTAATCAGGTAACTTCCGGAGCAGATGGAGAGTAACTAAAATGTGCAGTAATCTCAGATACCAACTGACCAGAGAGCTCTTCTCTACGCACCACCACGTTTTTTACTTCAATCTTATAATACCGATTACCAACCTTTAAAGTATACGGAGGTGGAATATAATCATTAGTCACATATGGACCGATATTCTTCGGTAAAGATGCAGTAACAGTATGGGTGTGCCCTTCTCCCTTTGCTCCTTCATTTTCTATAAATTTAACTATCGTTTGATATAGCTCTGTTAGTACTCCCAAATTATCAACTTCTGTTTGAAACGAGCTGGGACGTTCACCTGATGGTTCTGACATACCCTATTATATCCACACCATCCACGTTTAGCTATTCAATATCAAACATACGGAAATGATCCGTACAAAAAAGAAGTAAAAGCCATATCTAGCGCTTATTTCGATCTATTGTGTATAAGGATATTAAAACACATGCGGATTATATATCTTTTAAGTGAAGGCAACTAAAGATACAGATTGAGATACGATCTACGCACAACGAACGACAATATCCATACCACAATCTACCACTACGTACCTTTTACCGGGGAAACTCATCAACCAATCTTTGACACGGCTACCCATACCGTAAGCATGCCTGTTACTACACCTTATATGTATTTCCGATCTTGGTACTAAATCTCTCAAACAGTTGTCTATGATCTTCAAGACCATATATATCAGCTATCACAATCGCTATTTCCACACCATTCTTCTGTTCGGTTTCCATATTGTTGAATAACACTCTCATCACCAACACCAACATTCAGTAATCAGTCCAACCCGACTACTTCGAGTTAACTTAAATTCATTGAATCAAATGGGTCTTCCTTACAATCTCAGTATACTTATACCATTTTTAGTCTGAATTAATTTAAATTTTTTACCTTCCAAATATTTATTATATGCCTCTAGCATAACTGGAGCCAGTTCACGGCGTTCTCGTATCATTCTCGCAGTCTCACCTTGAGGATCTTTTTTAAGTTCCGCCATTGCTTGTACAACGTCATACCATATTTCATCTCCTTTCACTCTTCTAGCTGTATGGTTAGGGGTACTCTGAGCTGCTTCTTGCCTTAAAAGAACTTCATTCTGCAAGAAATCTGGTTTAGATCCTCGCTCATTACCTTTAATTCGTTCTGTCATATTTACCACTACTACAACTGATAAAAAACCTAACTACTTACGCGTAATCACGCACTCTCTACTTTTTAGATCAATTTTCACCATGACCGGATACCCTCTAGCATTTAACGTTTCAACTAACAGCGACTCCAATTCCTTTATATCTTCTTCGCTCATCTGTAATAATGGAGTTTCGAAATCTGTCTCATATAGGAGAACGGTGGAGCTTTGCGGAAGACCCGCCGGATACAACCTATTAATTCGTTCCCAAATCATACCTGCTAAACTGAGTCTAGATCCTATTTTTTCTACTTCTTTAGTCATTGTTTAGATAGAATCATCAGAGACTGAACAGGCTATTTTTAAACTGAAATCTAACTTTAATTACTCTCTCAGGTCAGCCCTGCTAACATGCCCACATTATACCTCAACAATCTGAAAGAGAATGTAAATATATGCTACACTCAATGTATGCCGCTTGAGATCATACACAGTATCGTCCTCATACTTACTATTGCGATGACATTCGTATTCGCAAAGACACC
>CAZLAJ010000007.1:7926-19445 GCA_964557525.1 uncultured Gammaproteobacteria bacterium
TGCAAACACTTCTCCCCCTCATCGCGCTCCCTTTCATTACCCCCTTTGCCCTCTTCTTGGGTCAACAGATTATCGAGAACGAACGATTGAAAAAACAAGAATTAAAAGCTCAGGAAGATCACTCACTATTCCTCTACTTAGTTGTTAAAAACCACCTCAAAAACATACACCATGCCGTTGACAACTTCATGGGAGACAGAGAGCTCTCGGAGATAAAACACCAAGCCACACGACTGGAGACACTCATTGAGCGGTTGGAAACAGAATCAAAAAAACCATGAGAAATAGTGCATTTCGGTTGATATCCTCCATCGCAGCCTCATCCATTCTCTCACTATTTATTCTCTGCTTACTCATATACGCAGTACCCAACCCGATCTACGCAGAAAACATGAGCTCAACAAGCTATAAAATACAGATGGGTACGGTAGATGTTGGAGGACAGAAACAAACCTCTGGAAGTTACAAACTAACAACCAGTCTTGGACAGTCTGCCGCTGGTCAGTTTGATTCTGCAGGATATACAGTAAAAGCAGGGTTTCAATACCTTTACTCCATCATTCCGTTCCGCTTCTCTGTATCAAATACCAACATCAATCTAGGAACCCTCCTGCCAAGCACACCCTCTACCGCAACCACAACCCTCACCGTTTACTTCGGTGCTGCGGGACAGTATCTCGTTACAGCTGAAGAACTCGGCACCTTGAGAACATTCAGCGGCACCTCTTCCATTCCTGATACGACTTGCAATGGAGGAGCACAAACCTGCACGGAGACCTCATCTAACGTATGGAACTCCTCTAGCACATATGGATTTGGCTACAATATGGCTGGGAACGATGTTCCGGCCGACTTCACCAACAACACCTACTACCGACCATTTCCCGACGCAACCGCCTCGGAAACGCCCGCAACAGTTATGTCTAGTGTCAATGTTGGTAAGAACCGTCAGTCCACGATGACCTTTAAAGGTAATGTTTCTTCAACCCAGACTGCAGGCACCTACCGCACTATTATCCGTTTCATCGCAACCCCCAGCTATTAATCAACACCTATGAAACAGGTATTCACATCTACTAATCGACTCGCCTCTCTCCGACTCACTACTATCCTTTTTTTGTTCCTCACCTTTTTTGCCTCTTCACCTATTACTCCGGTAACTGTTCAGGAACTTTCACTATCCATCTCCCCTCCCCTCGTTGAAACCATTATTAAGCCGGGCAAGTCTATCCTTATTGCATACACTATTCAAAACTACGCAGACCCCACTGTGTTGCGGATAAAAGTACGGCCGTTTGTCGCTAAAAGCAATCTGGGAGAGATAAGTGTAAAAAAGGATTTTTCGGGACCAATTCGTTTTCAACTTGATAACAATGATATAGAGCTAGAAAAACCATTCTTTCTCAAGCCTAATGAAAAAAAACAAGCTCTCGTCAGACTCCGGGTTCCCGATGGTGCACCGGAAGGTGACTACTACTATACCGTTCTTGCAGAAACCGAAGCGCCCCCGGCCCTTGAAGGAAGCTCGACGACAAGCGTTATGGGAGCAATAGGAGCAAATCTGCTTGTATCCGTATCTGAAACAGGATATGCGCCAGTTCAGACAAAGATAGCTCTATTTGATCTACGCAACGGATGGAAGCTGCCTTTTTTTAACTCAAAGTTATTCGACAGCTCATCCACTATACCCATTGTTCTCATTATTGGAAATGGAGGGAAACACTTCATCAAGCCTGAGGGTAAGATCACCTTAAAGGGCAACTTTAACGAAACGGCAGACTATGCCATTATTCCACAAAATATCCTCTCAGAGTCTCAACGTCTCGCATTAGCTACACCGTCTGCATCCATTGATTGTGACAGCTTAACACTCTGCAAACATCCCGCCTCTCTTCTCCTCTCAGGATTCTTCATCGGAAAGTACAATCTCAAGGCAAGTATTGATTTTGGAGACGGTTCTCAGCAACTATATGCAACTACTTCATTCATCGCTCTGCCGATTAAAGTGATTCTCACGCTTGCAACTGCAATTATCGTAGCAATCGTTGTTATTAAGAAATATAAGAACCGCTGACTTACACTACCTCACGATGCGCCGTACATAAAGGTCTCGATGTAATGGAGAGAGTCCGTTTTCTTTGACGGCTCGAATATGCTCCTTCGTACCATAGCCGGCATTATGACCCCACCCATAGGATGGATACTCATTCGAATATTCTTCCATGCGCCTGTCTCTTGCAACCTTAGCCATGATAGATGCCGCAGCGATCGAGATTGAGAGTCTATCACCCTTAACGATACCCTTCTGGCTAGACTTACCAAGAGCCCTAATCCTCGGACAAGTAAATGCATCCAGAAGTAAAAAAATACGCTTCGAAGGAAACTGCACTTGAAGCTGCTTTGCTCCTCTACGTATTGCCCGCTGCGTAGCTTTTCGGATCCCTATGGCATTGATCTCATGAACTGTACTAAAACAAACATCAGTTACAACTGCACATCTGATAATTTGCTGTTCTAACTGTTCTCTTTTTGTAGACGAAAGTAACTTAGAGTCGTGAATGCCTATTGACAGAAATATCTCTGACGTATCAAATATGGTCTCGGGCTTAAACGCCACAAAACCACAATAAACAGGCCCAGCTAAAGCCCCAACACCCACCTCATCAATACCAACCACCAGATCATGGGTTTTTAGAGCTTCTATTTCGTGCTCGAACGTGGGATATGGAATCTTCATTTTGTTCTTCTAACTACGTACGATGCGTTGTGTAGATTATAGTCTATTGTTATTTTCATTAATCGCGATACGCTGTTTGTGTGGACACATTGCTCGCGTACTTTCTACAGCTGTGGGTGCACCGAAGAGCAGAGTCTTTACTCGTCATGGGTGCAGTTATCACTATCGCAGTATCTGTGCTCATCTATGCCAACTCGTATACTCCTTCTTCCACCGCCCCCAACATCATCATATCAGAGAAAAAATCAGAAAGTAATAAATCTCGCACGATTGTAGTATACATCGCTGGTGCAGTCGTGAAACCAGGTATGTACACCTTACAACAAGGCTCACGTCTCAACGATCTCATTGAAGTGGCTGGAGGTCTTTCAGAAGAGGCGGCGACGGTGTTTATCGAACGCAACTTTAATCGTGCACGACTCCTTGGAGACGAAGACAAATACTATCTTCCTCACTCTGTTGAAATGTCTAATGGAGAAAATGTCATTACGAAAGACATACTACAGATAGAACCAATACAATCAGAAAAAGAAAAAAACATATCAATTAACCGTGGATCAGTCTCTGATTTAGATACCCTGCCTGGAATTGGTGCGATAACTGCTCAAAAGATCATACAGGGAAGACCGTACAGGGCAATAGATGAGCTGATAAGTAAAAAGGTGGTGAAGAAGAGCGTGTACGAAACTATTAAATCACTCATTACTCTCTAACATGCTCCTTTCGCCCGATTACCTAGCTGCACAGCTCAACTCTCTTCTTCCTGAACCGCAGTCGTCACTCATTAACGGCATGGTTCTAGGGCGAGAACTGACTTCAGGTAAAGAGTTTACAAAACAGCTCAAGGACACCGGCATTATCCATCTTGTAGTACTCTCGGGAAGCAATATCTCTCTCGTTACCGCCATAATATGCTCATCAACCCGCTGGCTTAGCAAAAAATCTCAACTTCTGCTAAGCGTATTGTTGACAGGTATTTTTGTTATCTTTGTTCGCGCGGAGGCCCCAATACTCCGGGCATACATCATGTCCGTGTTAACGTCCGTATCGATCATATTGGGAAGAAAGAGAGAGATTCTGTATATTCTCTTCCTTTCCGGCTTGCTCTCCCTCCTCGTTTTTCCCTCATGGGCAACAAGCATCTCCTTCCAACTATCGTATGCTGCAACTCTCGGCATCATCCTTTTTGGCTCTGGAAAAGGAATAAAAAGAGATTCTAATAGTATCACTTCCTACGTTAGTGAGTCATTACGGGTAACATGCGCAGCGCAACTATTTACCACACCCATTATCGCCTTCTACTTTCGCCAGGTCTCAATCGTAAGCCCCCTAACAAATACGCTTATTGGTTGGACAGTACTTCCGATAATGGTGGGCGGCATTCTTAGCTACATTTCTATTCTTCTGCTCCCGTTTGCTGCGCCGTTATTCTACTACCCCATCTTCGGCCTTGCTACATACATTGTGTATATTGTGCGAATTCTTTCAATGATTCCCTATGCTGCATGGTACTTTTAACATTTTGTATCTATGGGCGAGTCAACCACGATCAATCTGAAAGGAATTACGGTCAGTATAGTAGTAGGACTGATCGTATGTCTGATTCTTCTTATTCAATCGCTACAAGATAGAGATACGAGATTGATCTTTTGCAATGTCGGCCAAGGGGATGCGGCATACATGCGGATACAAAACTCATTCGATGTCCTTATCGATGCTGGACCCAATAGATCAATACTTGACTGTCTTGGCAAACATATGCCATTTCATGATCGCAATATCGAGCTCGTCTTTATCTCACACCCTCAAGCTGATCATATCGGCGGACTACTGCCTGTTAGTGAGAGGTATAGGGTGGGGGCGATCATAGGATACCTACCTCCATCAACCTCTACACTCTCAGCAAAACTAAAACGCAGTCTCGATAAGCAACATACCCGCATCATACCACCTGCTAAGGATATGCGCATATCATTTCTCAACGGATATTTCCAGATACTCTCAGCTCCGGATCGTTCTTCATATGCCGATATACAGGCGAATGAAAGTTCTGTAGTCCTTTTATATAACGAGAAGAATACGTCTGCGCTTTTTACCGGCGATGCCACTGTCTCCACACTCTACCCAGTTCAAACACAGCTTCTTGCAGAAAGCCATAGTCCATTATCTCTCTTAAAGGTGCCACATCATGGCTCAAGAACTGGTCTTGACCCGTCTTTGAGCTTCCTAGCAGAAAGCACGTATTCTGTGATAAGCGTGAAGAGGAGCAATTCATACGGACATCCGGATAAAAGTATCATTTCCCTGCTCCAAAGCCATGGATCTCGACTACTTCGCACTGACGTGCAGGGAGATATAATATTTCACATAACCTCCCACGATCTCCAGCTGGTACCATAGCAGCCCTGTTCAGTATTTTATGGAATAGTCCATTCATTATCAATAGTTCATCTCTTGAGAGTGTGCGGATATTAATAAATGTACGTCTGTAGTGTCAGCTAGAAAATTAAGCGAGTAAAATAGAACGTATTTCCTTAAAGATGGAGTATGCCTCGAACCCGATCCACTGCTCTCCCACGAGCTCTTTAGGTAGACCAGGATCAATGCGAAGTAGCGTAACATATTCGGTAAGCACTAACGCAAGCTTCTTCTGTTTGGACTCATCGCCCGCAAGAATATCGTGCCATTTTTTAAAAAGGGTTCGATATTGTGTGTCTATCTCCTTCGTGCTCCACACTTTTTCGATAAGTATCTCACGCTCACCGAATACGTGATCTGCCTCGAATGCTTGAATATACTTCTCTTCCTCTCTCTGTGAGACAAGCTGTCTTAAATTAGGAACGATGGGATGTGGGGTAAGCCAGAAGGAACGATGCCACGGTCCAAGCCCCCATCCGGCAACCACCCGCCTCAACCGATCTCTCAACTCCCGTTTCTTTTCTGGTATTTCATATGATAACACTCTCCATTTTCCATCCCATGTTGTTTTAAGGAATCTGAAAAAAGGAAACTCAAGATAGAGTTCATTCAAACCCCTTTCTGTGAGGGTGTATGAGAGATTGTCTCCCTCACTCTTCTCGATTACGCCCTCTTTGACAAGGTGAGAGAGAGTGGTTTTTGTTTTTTGGTTCAGAGTGAGGTCGAGCGCATACTGAATGGTAGAGGTAAGCTCGACTGTAGAAAGACTATCGTTTGAAAAAAGGAGCAACCCAAGCAGTATCTTAATCTTTCTCTCTTTTATTCCCATACTGGATACTGTAACAGACGGAAAGAATAAAAACAATAGAACAAACTGTAACAACAAGAGATATGTAAATACCAATTTTGTATATAGACTCAATCAACCTTAATATATGTATATTTATGTAATAACTACACATTGCTCTTGTCGCATTTACTGTTGACAACCTATTGAAATCAGTATATGTTTTGATATATATATGGTTAAACTACGCATCTTGAAATTAAGTGCTGTTTCTGTAGCTATCTTTCAGGTGCTGTATGGATTTTTCTTCCTTATCCCTCAAGCAAACAACATACCTCAAGCCGCCCCTTTTACAACCGCATATGCAACCATGAGCAACTCACGCCTTTCAGTAAAAGGATTACTTGGATCAGCAACATCAAGCAACGCGACAAACTTTACTTTTAACGGCACAGGCACCGCTTCGTACACTGACATTGATACAGGGAACCTATTCCCTGGAGATACTGTCTGTTTTAATAACCCCGCATCAAACGGCTGTTCAGCTCAGCTTACCTATACAGTTCAAACTGTCCCCTCATCAAGCCTTTTCATTACCTCTGCTCAGGTTGCAAACACGCTGAATGCAAATGATGCAATCGTCTCGACTCAATCCGGAAGACTAACTGTTACATTCAGACCTGCTACACAGATAGTGTCCGGTGAAAAAGTAGTAATTACGATACCTGCAACCGCTACTGCGGCAAAATATGCAGATGGCATTCCGGATGCAGATGGATTTGATGCCGCTGCTCTTCCGGCAGATTTACTCGGAGGCACCGGCTGTACTTCGAATGCATGTCTCGCTGTATCAGCTGGTGGAATATACTCTGCTTGGACAATGTCAGCGGCCGCACTCGCTACAAACGTTAACACTCACACCATCACAATCACTGCAAGCTCAACACTCGCCACTGCAAATACATACGGTGTGGTTATTGGACATGCTTCAAATGCAGCGCTCAGATTCCTCAACCCAGCCCCCAAAACAACTTCTCATACCCGTGGTAATGTGGCAACTTCTGAGACATATACCATCGGATTAAGCACGACAAACTCAGGTGGTGGTACTACATACGATAGTACCAACTTGAAGGTGGCTCCTATCGACGGTGTCCTTGTATCAGCAACTGTAGAACAGACTCTCACCTATCAGATAAACGACTCAAGTAATGGCTATTCAGGGAATGTTAGTTCCAGCACAAATGTGACTCAATGTAATGGAGGTTCTTTCACCACCACGTCAGCCTCAACCCCAACTGCTGTACCATTCGGATCAATCACCACATTCAACTCATTCTATCGCGTCGCACAGACTCATTACATTACCACCAACGCGCCAAGTGGATACACCTTAACCGCTATGGAAAATCAGGCGCTTGGATTGAATGGAAGCTCGCCCACCATTGCAGATACTGCGTGCGATTCCGGACCATGTACCTCATCAAGCTCACAGGCGTGGACCACCGCTTCGAATAACGGATTTGGGTATACCCTTGGAAACATTACAGGCACAGACGCTGCATTTACCTCAAACTTTAGACCATTTGACTCTTCCTCGCCAATTACGATAATGAGCAAGAACAGTACAACATCAGGAAGCAGAATCGCAACCTGCTATCAGCTATCAGTAAGCTCATCTCAACAGGCAGGTTTCTATTACAATAAACTGACATATGTCGCCACGCCAAAATTCTAAACCAATGAAAAAAATACTTACCGCCATGTTTATCTTCGTTCTTTTGAGCTCATTTGGAGTCGCATCACTCCATGCGCAAGAAGATAAATTCAATATGACTGTCTTCCCTGCGGTACAAGAGAAAGAAGTTGAAGCAGATCAGCGCACCCGCGTGCAAATTCAGTTCAAAAACGGAGAAAAATCAACAGTTACCGGCCAAGTAAAAGCAGCTAACTTTATCGTAAAGGATAAAGAGGGTACCCCGGTCATGATTGAGGACGGCGTAGTCCCTCCCAAATATGCAGCTGCTTCATGGATCAAGCCAGCTTCAGACTATATTACCATTCCTCCTGATGATTTTGTCACAGTCGATCTCTTTATCACCACTCCGGCAGAGATAAAGACGTGCGGCAATTATGCCATTGTCTACTTCGAACCAAGCACCCCAGGAGCCGGGAGAACACAAGGAAAAACAAGCTCAGCATCCAGTATAACTCCACGCATCGGTGGAATTGTCAACTTCTCAGTGAAAGGCATGCAGTGTAAAGAAAGACTTCAAATCACAAACGTTAACACCCCTTCATTCCTAGAATACGGCCCCATTCAGGCCTCATTCGATATTATTAATCTTGGCGACATTCACGAAACACCGAAAGGGTATGCGGTAATAAGCGATCAGTTCGGGAACTATGCTGGTCAATCCCCGCTTGCAGAAAAACGAATCTTCCCAGAAGCAGCTAAATCCTATACCGTTTCCGGTGGACAGAAATTCATGTTAGGAAGGTATAAAGTGTCAGTATTTGCAGCGTATGGGGGTGGAAGAACAATCAGTCAAGACATCTATGTCACTGTATTCCCATGGAAGATTGTACTCGTCATACTCCTTGCCCTCCTCCTCATCCTTCTCGCATTGAGATATTTCTACCACTCAATCGTAAGACGAGAAGCAGACCTGAGCGCACGCATTGAGAAGGAAAATAAGGAAATAGAGCGATTGAAAGAAGAGCTGAGAAAGCGGGATTGATAGTTCCTTCTCTATGACCTCCCATCCTCCGCATGTAATCGCAAGACGTGCTATCGCTCACCATCTCCTTCTTATTCCCGTACTATCTCTACTCCTCCTCTTGCTCATATATGGCCTCGAAACACGACTAAACAAAGAAACAATAGTATACTCACAGTCGCCATTGGAACAGAATGTCGCCGTAAGCGTATCTATCGGCAAGACCCTCCCCTTCGTTATCTTTGGATACACATCACCAAACGCACAGGTCAACCTAGATGCAAGCTCGTCAAATGTACAGACGTTTGCGAATAGTAAGGGGTACTTTGAGTTTGTTAACGTTTTCCTCCCTGCCTCACTTCAAGAAATATGTCTCAGTTCACAGGACCAGTTTGGACGTCTCTCTGCCCCAGTCTGCATACCGGGAAGAGCTAACTCTCCAAATCGACGCATCGGACCCATTCTACTCCCTCCAACTATATCTCTGGACAAACAGTACTACTATATGAAAGATGAGGTGCAGTTATCCGGCCAAACCATACCTAATTCGCCCGTAGAACTATCCCTGTTTAAAGAATTCGCCCTTCCGCCTATCTCAGTCAATGCGGATGAATACGGCAATTACAGCGCCCAAATACCCTCCTCACAAACATCTAAGTATCGGGTATTCAGCCAAACGTCGTATCTTGAGCAAGAAACACCTCAAAGCACACCCCTCACTTTCTCAATCTATCCTTTCTGGATGATGATCGTCTTTCTAATTCAACTCATCCTTACACAGCTTAGAGATCGGATTTTGGAGCTCATTCTCGTTCTAGAAGTATTCGCAGTGCTAACGTTTATATACAGACGTACAAAAAAGAAACATCCCCTCCCTGCTCTTCTGCCCGAGCACCGCCTCGCCATCAGAGAAGAGCACCCACTTATGTTGAGTAAGTGATGACGATTTAGCCTTAGAACAAGATTATTAATAGTACGAAAAAGATATCAGACTGATACATCACATGCTAAGAATCAGATTAGGCTAAGACACTGACCTCTGCCCACTCAAGCAACATAAGGTGTCTTTACTCCTGCCAAGCAATTACCATGATTATTCAATTACTATAGGGGAAGCAATACCGTACTATAGGATCTTAACGCTTCTTCACCAGATAGGCGTTAGTCATTGAATCACATATCGAAGATGCTGAATGATAAAAAGATAAATGCCACGCACAACAAAAGCTAGTTAAATAGAGTCATTGCGTAGAAAGAACCAGATTAATACTGCTTTATTCACATTTATTTAAAAGATATTCTCGGCTTTTGGGGCAACTGCCTACTGTCTGCAACCACAGCCGGATAATACTCACCGGGTAATTTGCTTGAGATGTCAAATACTGCCTTACCGCGACTGTCCGTAATAGGCTGGACTTCACGTATCTCAAGTGCCCCTACATTATCCAGTTTAACCACCCTACCCACCACTCCAAGCCCCTGACTGTTAAGAAGTATCACGGTGAGACGTATTCTTTCGCCGTCCGCAGCGCTTGCCTGCAATGGAGATACGAAGACATACGAGTTGTCTAACGAGTACGATTCGACTACAACCTGTGCCCTCCCAGTCAAATACCGAACCTGCACAAACCAAAACATCCCGGAAAACAAAGTAAGAACTACAAAAATAATGATAAACCATTTAAGGAATGAAAGACTGCGAAGAAGGTTCATATGATACTGTATATACTAGGTAATATGCAGAGCTAAGTCAAGTAGAGGAATATACTCCATTAACATAACGCACGTCAGTTTATATAGAAGGAATTTAGTTATCTTAACAAGCTAAATTGTATAGAAATATTTTTAGCAGTCATACACGAGGTGTGATAGACTCTTCAGAAGATAAACTGGTTGTGGATGAAAACCCCACTCCGCACCACATCCAACCAGCCCATCAAAACAACAATCAGCCACAAACACGCTGAAATTTATCCATACCAACACAAAGTAGAAAGTATTGACTAGGCCAAATTCTATCATATACCACGAGAAGAATATTAATATTTTATTCAAATTTATTCAATAATATACGTCGTTTTATCAAAAATCGGTAAGTTTAACCAAAAAGTACTATAAACATGCTTATTATAGGATCTACCGTTAGAAGAAGAGCCACCTCAAGATTGCTATTTTATTCGTTAAATATATTAAACTTGTTTAAATACTACTATAAGGTATATGGTACATACAGTAAGAATATATCATACTATGTCATTAATAGCTCTTGACAAGCTTATTATTATTGTTTTAGTATGAATCTGATATGCAAAATACGTATAATCCATCTAATCTTGAAGCCTTATTCAAACAATTCCTCCTTGCGGAAAATGTACAGTCAGAGTCCTATAATACATCTCTCCAGAGTAATACCATTCGCAACTACCTTTCAGACCTCAGATTCTTCTTTGGCTGGCTGGCACGATACAGCATGAATAAGCCCAATCCTGTCAATGCAACACATGAAGATATCGTTGAGTACCGTTCATACCTCATAGAGAGCAACCTCCCTTATCGCACTATTAACAGGAGACTCTCAACTGTTCGCAAGTTCTATTCCTTCTGCATTGACCAGATATGGATACGGATCAATCCTGCAAACAATATTGAGAATGTAAAGACGACTAGTAGCCATACTATATCAGATGTAGATCAAGCTTCCCTGCTCCAAGAGTATGAAGCATACCTTGCATCTCAATACTCTCAACAGGAAGCAGCAAATCAGAAGTCAATCATTACTGAGTTTATGCAAAACGTATGAAGTATACCCATATTACTAGTATTGCCAGAGTGCATAGGGCTTTTCGCAGCCTTGTTT
>CAZLAJ010000008.1:0-19333 GCA_964557525.1 uncultured Gammaproteobacteria bacterium
CAAAGAAGGTTTGGAGTTTGCAATTTTGACAGATGAAATAACTCGAGCATGGACTGGTTTAACCACAAAACAATACAAAAGTCTCAAAGGTTTAAAGAAAGAAAATCTTCGAGATAATATGACTAATCTGGAGTTGGTTTTAAATATGCTAGCAGAAACAGCTACAACAGAAATTTCACAAAAACGTGAGCCAGAAGGATTTGACCAAAACAGAATGGTGGCTCGAGAAGGAGGAACAGTTGCGGGCAATGCAAGGCGCGAAATCGAATCAAAAACGGGAAGGAAGGTAATAACAAATAAAAATGCTAACGGATTAAAGTTACTAAAAAGCAAGGTTAAACCTTAATTTTCCTTGTCTTATTATATTTACCAATATCTCAAAAAATAGAAACTGATTGACTTTCTCCAGGTAGCCTTTAAAAACTATAAGTTGTAGAATCAAATCAGAAGTAATCGACTCACACAGGTTTGAGCGAAACACAATCACAGGATTTATAAACCGAAGATTATAAAGCAGATGTACGTAATACTATGAATGACTACGATCCCAATTATATAGCTAAAAAAGTCTATGCTTTGGTTGGACAGAAAGCAGTAGTCTTAAATTTGGATAATAAAATTCTTCTTCTCCAGAGATCTGTAAGATCAGGAGCTGGAGGTAAGTGGTCGCTACCTGGCGGGGCTATCGAATATAATGAAGATCCATTTATAGCAATTAGGAGGGAGATAATAGAAGAAACACAACTAAACATTACAGATGTTGTACCATTTCATATCAAATCTTCTATAAACGAAGACGGTGACTTTATCATAATAATTGGGTATCAATGTAAAACAGAAACACCAGACGTAATCCTAAACTGGGAACACGTCAACTTTAAATGGCTCACAAAGAAGCAGGCTCTTGAGTTCGATCTGACAGAAGATGCTCGGATTTTTATCAAGCATTATCAACCCGCGAATGAGTTCTAAAAAATGCTGGGTGTAATATTCTAGAATCTATGACGAACACCCCGTTAGGCTATCTTGGAGTTAAGCTCTCAAAGACTAAAAACAAAAAAGGATTATTGTGGTATGTTCTAGGTATAGTCGTAGGACCTGCAGCAATTGCAATAATAAATAAGTTGTAAGATCACAAGAAAAACATGCTAAATAGAGTCCATCATATAGCAATTATCTGTTCGGACTATCAGAAGTCAAAACACTTCTATACTGAAATACTCGAGCTTAAGGTAATAAAGGAGGTGTACCGAAGTGACCGGAACTCATACAAACTTGATTTGTCTGTGGGTGGCTCTTACCAGATTGAACTATTTTCTTTTCCTGATCCTCCTCAGAGAGTAAACCGACCCGAAGCCTGCGGCCTGCGCCACCTTGCATTTGAGGTTGATGACATCGAAACAGTTGTTGATACTCTAAAGTCAAAAGGGATTGAGGTTGAAGAAATAAGAATGGACGAAAATACTGGAAAAAGATTTACTTTCTTTCCTGATCCTGATAGCCTGCCGATAGAGATATACGAAAATAATGTTTTTCCTAATACGCATGTTTAAAAACGATAAATATAAACGGGCGAGGGGGAACTACTCCCGTCTCCTCACAATTTCATGCGCAGACTGCAGCATGTATATATGCAACTACCCAAAAGACGGGCCGGGCATATTAAAACGAATGTATGTAGACCGCATAACAAACTCGGTTTTTGCGGGACCATCATGTCAGTCTCCCCAAGAATTAGAGCGGTTCGAATGTCCAAACTGCAGACAACTCATGGGGGTACCGATAGAGTATAAAAAGGAGAGGAGACTGGCATATAGACTATTTACTGGCGCTATACAGAAGAAAATAATAAAATCGACTACCTAGGAGCTTACTAAGCGTATACAATCAAATAAAAGGATGTTCACTCTTACTGCACCAACACATACCTCCGTACATTGCCAAAATTCGTCTTTTGCTTCTTCATTCTTTTTTCATCTCCTCGCGTCATCGAGCTACAAATTTAGCTATAGCTATCCTTTATATTCCCGCCTTCTACTCAGTAATACTACAGTAAGTAATCATTAAAAAGCGAAGCTCTACTTTACTGAATCTTTAACCGTAGACAGAAACGCAGCGAGCTCTACTCCAGTTCTATTGCCCGGTCTCAACCGGTACAGAAAGTATCTTCTGTCTGAGCTTGCAGTGACGCCTGGGATAGTAGACACCGCGGTACGGAATCCCGCAGCCCGAACTGCCTCAACAGCCTGTTCATCAAATGCTCCATTCGGATAGGCGAACGAGACAACAGGCATATGTATCATCTGTTCAAGCATTTGTTTACTTTTTAAAATTTCCATGGCGACAATTGGCTGCAGTTTGCCTTTAAGCGATACATGGTGAACGGTGTGAGCTCCCACCTCGATATATCCACTTTTAGCAACATCTTCTAACTGTGACAGGGATAGAAAATCACTACCATCAATAAATCCGGATATTACATACGCGGTCGCTTTTGCTTTGTACTTCTGTAGTATCGGAAGAATATCGGTATATACATCCCAGTGCCCGTCATCAAGAGTGATAACCACTGGCTTTTTGGGAAGCGCTTTCTTGCCATCGATACCATCTGCTAAATCTTTCATTGATAAAAATGTATATCCTTCGTTCGAAAGGGTTTTTATCTGCTCTTCAAATATAGCTGGCACAATATCAAGCTTCATTCGGTATGTATCATGCTTATCTTTCACATACTCAACGTAGTGATACATAAGTATCGGAACCCTCAGTTCGGCCGGTGGTGACGCAGTATGTGCTTTCGCCTGGACATCTGCAGGCACCTGTTTCATCTCTGTCCTCTTCGATTCGATGACTGGCTTTGTCTGTTCTTTATAAACACTGGTCGCAATTAAAAATACAAAGAATGCAAAAATAATGCCTGCAGATAGAAAGATAATGTGTACTTTCATACGATTATGTGATATTGTACATACTCAAATATCTTTTACGTTAAAGCAAAAAAAACACATCTATTAATTTGATAGTGTTTTATATATATAGTATATTTTTAATATAGTTAAAAAGTATTGGTTCTTATACAGTCCGGCGATCAATGAAGTGCATTATTAATCTCAAGTTTAATGACTTCGAAAGACAAAATTAACTCGATCAGACAAATTCTGAGCTATACGCGGAGATTTCTTACTCCTTTTGTTGTTTTTTTCGTCGGCTTATTAACTACTGCTATCGTCTGTGGGTACGTGTTCACTTTGGCTCGATCACGTGATGCGCTGAGGTTTTCAAGCGTTACAAACCTCATAACTTTAACTCTGCGTGATGGAATAAATGACTATGTGCAACTTGCCGGATCAACTGCAAGCTATCTTGAATCTAATCCTGATGCAACAAACGATGAGTTCAAACACTACATTTCAATACTCATGCAACGATACAACATCCAGGGGGTTCACTCCATTGGCTTTATCGAAAACAGCACCATTTCATATTTCTTCAACGCTCACGGCGGACAGACCTCAGTCAACTTTTCGCCATCTCTAGAAAAAGAACTTGATACATATATTAAACAGGTTCAAAAACACGATTTACTCTATGTGAGTGTCCCAAATACCATTGTACCCAAATATTTCTTTTTACTGCTACCTGTCTACTCTATTTCTGTCGGCAATGAACAAATCTCAAGAACAAAAAATATTCGGGGATATGTCTATATATATGGTGATGAAGCAAAAGTTGTATCAAGGATCGTGTCAAGCAGCCTTGATTCAGACATTCTGCTTGAGATCCGATCGGAACAAAAGAATAGCGTCGCGGTTCTCTACAAATCAGATAAGACCGACACGAGCCGGCCCTCATTCCTCTTTCCGTCGATGCAAACAACTCGAAGAGTGCGAGTAAACGAACATGATTTCTATGCCACTTTCGCGACAAAAGCATCGTTCTACAGAGACTCTGAGATCAACCTTCTCCCCTACATTATTATGATAGGCACTGTAGTCACACTCGTCCTCTACGTTCTTTCTATGCTCCAGCAGTATGCATGGGAGCGGGCAGAAAAAACAGCTGAAGAGCTTCGTGTTTCAGAGCGCAATGTCAGAATTATCGAACAACAAAAGACCGAGTTTCTCAACATTGCAAGTCATGAATTAAAAACGCCTATCACATCCCTGAGCGCATATATTCAGCTGCTTGAGCGCAAGATGAAACAGGTTGATGACTTAGAGATAGGCTTATTTATAGGCCGGATTAAAGAGCAGCTTAACAACCTGACATCTCTCATTAACGATCTGCTGGATACGACCCGCATTGAATCAGACAAAATGACGCTGAACAAATCATCATTTGCTTATCCTGAGTTTGTACAGGAAGTGGTTGATAGCATACGTCCCATTATTCCCAACCATACCATAATTTTTGCGTATTCCAACAAAATCGTTATTAATGCTGACAAGTTCCGGATTGCGCAGGTATTGACAAACCTTCTTCATAATGCAGCGAAATATTCACCTGATGCGGATACTATCGATGTATCGCTCTATCAAGAAAATAATAATGCAATACTTGCAATTAAGGATTATGGGATCCTCAAAACTGTTCTCCCAATACTTGTATCGAACATTACAATTATCCTGAGGAGTATGCTGAGTTTGTACTTGCAACATACAAACACATAAAGACTAAATACGGCTTCTATCCTAACGCATGGGAAATGATTCTTGAGCCAGAGAATTCAGCATGGGGATACGGTAACGGTGAAAAAATTGGTAGAGCGATGTATAGAGCAGGGTCCAAACTCAAGGCAAATAATATAAAACCCCAGTTTATCGCCCCGTCGGTTACCAATATGTCAAACCTTATGCCTTACATTGGTGGAATTAAAGCTGGAATAAAAAGCGAGGGCGGTATGAATGATTCAGAAGTGGACAGATTTATATCTGAAAATATGATTGAGTTTTCATATCACCGTTATGGTCAAAACGACTCAGTTTTGCAACCGCTTGTTGCAGAGGCCAGAGCAAGAGGAATACAAACCTCTCAGCTGGAACATATCGATGCCGATCATAATGAGCTGCACCGTGATCTGACAGTTGGAAATGTCTCAGCATGGCAACAATACACACTCGCATATCCCGAATACCCTGGAATGAATGGAGATGGCGGTATGTACTATGTCATTAAATATCCTGATGTGCAAAATCCAAATCCGAATCAATATCACATTACTATGGGAAGCAGGGCGAAGTTTCTGCAACAGTATTTTAAATATATACGCGCAGGTGCACAACGCATAGGGGCATCGTCGACTGATCAGAATATAGACCCGGCAGCCTTTATTAACTCAGACGGATCATACACTGTTGTGCTTAAGATGGAACGGGGTGGTAGTATTGCGGTGAACAACCTCCCTTCGGGAATATATAATGTCTCGTACACAACGGAGTCTGAATATGCAAAAGAACTGCCTGAAATAAATGTGAGTGCTTCATCGAGCCTCACGGCAACGATGCCGAATAAAGGAGTTATGACTATATACCATAAACGCACACCATCAAATAATCAACCAACCCCCACTGTGCCGTTTACTGCAACTCCTACAACCAACCCCTCTTGTATTTGTGATCAAAATGATACCTGCGCCTCAAGTTGTATATTTAATCAAAATAACGGCAAAACTGCATCTCAGATAAAATGCGCCAGAGACGAGGCTCTAGGACAACCACCCACGAGTGCTGAAAAAGAGAGCTACTGCAGAAGAGTGAATCGGACCATTGGCGATGCTGATGGCGATACTCAGATTGGCCTCATTGATTATCTCTACTATGTGAGGGCGGTGAACGGCGGCGCCATACCGCCTGCAATAAACCCCGACTTTAATGGTGATGGACTCATTTCCGCGAGCGACCGGGAGATAGTCATCAGCACCTTAGCAACACAAACTTATTAACCTTTACCATTCCCTATTTATTAATTTGCTCCCCAACTTCATGATTCTTCGCGAAGGTTAAGCTGATATAATATTCAGATTGGAAGCCGGCGTAGCTCAGCTGGTAGAGCATTCCCTTCGTAAGGGAGTGGTCGGAGGTTCAAATCCTCTCGCCGGCTCCAAAGTATTATCGATTCAGAGAAATAGCATTCGGACATTCTATCACTTCCAGAAACACTCACTGCCTATATATTCTCTCGTATTTAAAAAAGGGTGATATAATGGTTTCAATTAATACTTTTATTTTTATGTCATCTGAAATGCCTCAGTCGCCGGAACCTGACACACAATTGTCAGATGAACTCCGGGCTTTTAAAAATGCACTTGTAAACGCTCTTAATTATCATGAGAAAACGTTAGGTTTCGGCTTAGTACTGATGTGAGCCCCGCGAAATTTATTACTCTATTTATGCAAGAACACAGTCAAGTATCCCGTTACTTTTCTTTTGGATATGCAGGCAGTAAGGGTCCAATTGTTGCGACGCGCCTCTTCAATGTTGAGTACTCAAGCGAATGCTATTGAGCCGAATAAGGTATAATAGAGTATTTCGTATGGGAAGATTAGAAACACATCAGCAGAAGCAGTTTAAACGCCAGCTCTATTTCTTCGGCATTCTCTTCATCATTATCATAGTCCTTCTATACAATTTTGGACTCAAGATCCTTCTCGGCGGCAGCTTCTATCTTACTAATCTCTTAGGAGGAGGCCAGAAAGATACTCCAACTCAAGAACAGTTTTTAGGAGAGCTCCGGGTGACTGATATTCCTGCAGCAACAAACAGCGCGCAGATACAGGTGAAAGGGTATGTGCAGTCATTCGACAGAGTTGAGTTCTATGTGAATGGAACCCAGGCTAAAAAAATAACCACAACCGATACGTTCTCAGAAGAGATCGGCGATTTAAATGCAGGTGATAACAATATTATCGTCCGCGCCTATGTTGCAAACGACAATCAGAAACAGAAAAAACAGGAGTTTACCGTTGTCTACTCCAACTCCAAACCCAAACTTGAAGTTACCGATCCGCAAGATAACACCCGGGTGAACAACTATGAAATTAATGTGAAAGGGAAAACCAACCCAAGCAACGAAGTAATGGTTAAAGGGTCCCCTGTCGTTGTTACTGCTGACGGCAGCTTCTCTACCTTCGTGAGACTGAACGAGGGAGAGAATAAGATTGAGATAACGGCAAAGGATAATGCGGGGAATATGGAAAAGAAAATACTGACAATAACCTACGACAAAGACAGCTGATCCACCGCAGCAAGTAGCAAAAGAAGAATCATAGGTATAGGATGCAGAAGCACATTATCTCCTATTGCTGCAACTGCAAGAAAAGATACTCCATACGTCAAGTACTTCGATTTTCGTGATAATAAATACAGAGAAAAGGTAAACAGAATAAGACCGATAACTCCTGTTGATGCAAGAAGAGTCATGTAGCTCGAATGAAAAGAAGCACCGGCATGGGATTCTGCTAAACCTTCGTCCCTCAGCCTTGTTGTCTGTTCACGGTAGTACCGGAGCCGGCCATACCCAGCACCAAAAATAGGATTGCTTGCAAACACCTTCCACCCTTCCTGATAGTCTTCTACTCTCGCTTGGATTGTTTTAGTTCTCAAAAGATTAACCCCCTCACCAAACTGCCGAGGCAGGAGAAAAAGAACCACAAGAAACAATACCGCAATCCCGGCAAGTATCCGATACCGTTTCTCGGACAGGAGAATAAAAGACAGAATAACACCTGCTGCAATATAGGTTATACGAGAATACGTTAAAAGCGTCATGAGAAGAAATATACACGGCAGCACATACTTGAAATAGATGTGTTTGAACTGTCCGGAGAGATAAAAGAAAAGAGCAAACAAGATGTATACTACACCTGCAATCGGAGGATCAAAGTAGAGTCCCAGCATTCTATAGAGGTGAGGATCCCATCCAAGATACATTATGTTTCTCAGCTCAGGATAAAGAAAATATTGGATGAGTGAGAAAAGGATAATAAGATGTGCAGAAACTACAACACCTATCATTAACTCTCTTCTTCTCTTTATTAAATTGATCTTTATAACACTGAAAGCAACAGGCGTAAACAATAGTATTGGTGTGATCCTTGCGAGATAGAGGAACCCAACTGCTGTGCTATACAATACATAATTCCATGAATTCATTATTAAAGAAAAAACGGAAAATACGATGAATGCGGCTGATACCTGTATGCACCGGTCGTGCAATAGGTTTTGTTTCTTCTTGAATAGGATAAACAGGAAAAAAGTCAGGAGCACAAATGCAGGCTCAATTAAAAAGAATGCAACCTGCCCATTGATAGGAACCCGTGCTAGATAGCCAAATGGAATGAGAATAAAGAGAGAGAGTATGAGAAAAACAGATAGCTGAATAAGCAGGTGCTTCATAGAGCAGACTGAGAGTAATGGGTGTATTGGTAGAGCTTTGCCCTCACAAGAAAAGAATGGAACGACATCATAAAAGAATACACAAATCCTGCTGCTCCATCTGCATATCCCCGGTACAAGAAATACGTAAGGACAAACTTTGAGAATGGGTAGAATACCACCTCAACCGCATTGGTTTTTTTACCTTGTTTCAAAAGCTCTTGAGCTCTTTTGGTGGAGTAGCTGTTTACAGATGAGACGAATTCTGCAATAGTCTGATGGGGGTAATGATTGAGATAGCCATCAAGCGTTGGGCTTTCCTCCTGTGTCTCATATTCTTCATGTACCTCTCCCTTCCACTTCCCCGCTCCCCTCTTATACAATCTCACGATTCCCCGCTCTGCCGCTTTTTTCAACTCTCCGTTTACGACCGGCTTATCCCAAAAATAGTCGCGCCTCTTCAACCGGTATGTTGTACTGTCTGGGTGTTCAATGGTCTGTTCAATTGATGAGGCAAGTTCTGGAGATATCTCTTCATCGGCATCTACGTGTAAAATCCAATCATGCGAGGCCATCTTCTCACCGTATGTTCGTGATGAAGAAAAATCAGTAAGCTCATGGCTGATAACTTTAGCTGCCTCCTTTTCCGCAATCTCCACTGTCCGGTCTGTAGAGTTATCGTTTATAACAATAATCTCATCAGAAAATGAGAGAGAACGTATAGCCCGCTGGATATTCTTTTCTTCATTCTTTGCTAGTATCACCACTGACAGGTTCAGTTTTTTCATGTGTTTCTTCAATTCTCCTCCTATTATATATAAAATTCATGTTCATATACACCCAGTAGAGGATGAACAGAACATACAGAATGAAACCGGCTACTGTGAGGGTTGCATGCCAGAGTGGTGCAGTTGAGGCGTTAACCGCTATCCAGCTGCCATAAGTAAGAAACACATACACGAATACAGCCATGAGAAATCCGTAGGCGTACTTCGGCATAACAATGAGAAAAAAAGGCACGAGCCACATAAGCCACTGTACTCCGAATGATGGTGTAAGTACAAAAAACAACAGAAGAACTTTAAGCGCACTCGCGAATCCCCTCTTCCATTTCAGCTTGATTGAGTACAGAAAGATGAGAAACACAACGAGTGTGGAAAACAGAATGCGAAACTGGCTTGACATATTCTCTTCTGAAAGCAGATACTTTGTCATCCCCCACTCTCCATACACTCCACGATACCGTAAAATTACGCCGATGATATCTTGTATACGAGAAGAAAAAAGAAATGAATAAATAATCGTTGATACGATTGGAAAGACAACAAGAAGCAATAAGTTCTTCCAACTTCGTACTTTTTTAAACGGGAAAGCAATAAGAAGCAGGGGCCAGGTTTTTAACGCAATTGCTGCTGAAAAAAGCAGCATTCCTATTCTTTCCCTTACTGTGCGGGAGAGATAGTAGAACGAGCACAGCAGGAACAAGAGAACAACTGCATCAAACTGCCCGTGGTAGCAGGTGATTAAGATGGTAATTGGGTTTACCGCATATAAAAGTGCGGCATTCTTTTTCCTCAGAGCAGTCCGATACACCAACAAAATAATTGCCGAGTCAAACAGAGAAAATATAAGTTTAAGAATGAGTATGAAAAACTGTGGGTTGGAAGTAAGCAACGCAACAAACGCAGGAACGTACATAAACAGCGGGAAGTATGGGTGATGTTCCAGTGCAGGATGCATATATATGTTCGCGCCGGAAAGCACTGACCGTGCAACAAGCTCATATGAATCAGTGTCATAATTTTGAACGGAGCTGAATACGGCAGATGTAATGAGTCTGATAATAAGACCAGTGACGAATGAAATAGCAACCGAGGTCTGCAGTTTTTTTGCGTAGATATACGAAAAAGACAGAAAGAGAGCTGCCGATAGTAGCAGGAAAATAAGCTCAACCATTTTGTATCAGTTTCTCATAAAGATTCCTCAGTTTGCTAGCGGTTTTTTTTGCATCATACCGGTCCACTGCCCGCGATCGCGCCTTTTTCTGATAACGAACAATGTCTCCATCAGTTAGCGACTGTATGCTTTTCCATAAACATTGGATATCCCCTTCGTGGCCTAGTATTCCAGCATCGCCGATAATTTCAGGAAGCGATCCAGTGGAGTATCCGACAACAAGGAGACCCGACGCAAGCGCCTCAACCGCCACCATACCATACTGCTCCTCCCACGTTGCCGTATTCCTAGATGGCATAAGAAGGATGTCCGCAGCTTGATAGAGAGTGTGCAGTTTATCATAGGGAAGCGATGTGAACGTAACTAAATTAGCAAGTCCGTTGTTTCTCACCAGTGTTTCCATATACTTCTTCTCGCTTCCTTCGCCGCAGAAAGTTAATGTGTACTTTTGCTTTGATGTCTTAATCAGCGCACGGAATGCCTCATATATGTCCCACACACCTTTTTCTGGAACCATTCGCCCGATGAAAAGCAGCCTAATCATACTCTCTTTCTTGCGAATGGATGGAGCTGGCTTAAACCTCTCAATATCAACGCCTAGCGGTATGACAGTAATACGTTGTTCCGGCATACCTTCAATAACAAGAGCTTCTTTTGCTCGGGTTACGTAACACAAGAAGTGGTCGATCTTTGAAAGTGAATATCGTTTAATGTTTCGCTTGGCTGAGGTCGATTCATTGTTAAAAGGAATCGTTTCCCAGGATGTTGCGACAAGATGTTTAATGAGACCCTTTTCCCTCATTCGTGCAAGCTGGTAGGTGTAAAAGTAGTGAGGGTCTGCGGTATGGACGATATCACAACCTTTTATCTCCTTCTCGAGATTATAAAGTAGCTGCGCATCTCCCAGTGTCCTGTTTGCAGTAAATTTAATAATCTTCTCAATTAAGGGTTTGACTGGTCCTGCGTATGATGGTATATCTGCCGGACTCCATAACCGCTTTACCTCAAACGGATATTCGCCACGGAAATTGTTACGTGATGAAAATCCCGTCAGCTGGACATGCGGGATGCGTATATAGCTTTCCATCTCAAAGGGATTCAGGTATGATCCGCGAACCACTGCGACTCTCATTTTTTATGCAATAAATATATGACCATGATTGATGTAACTATCATGTTTATCATCTCAGCAGCAACCGTAATCCAAGCGCTTGCAAGGTAAGAATAGATGGGGATAAGGGTATAGTTTGCGATTAGGTTAAATGCTACCATTGCGCCAAATAAACCAATAATCCAGAAAGATTTTTTAAGGATATATATGGCATTTAATATCACTGTTGTAACGAACAAGAGCGGGAGCGCAAGGATTACTATCTTTAATACGAAAAATGATGCGGCAAAATCTGCCTTTAGTACGGTCGGCAGTATGACCGGTCCAAAGACATATACTCCGATAACACCGCATACGCCGATACAGAACATCATGAGCGAGTCCACCGCCACCTTATACCCAAACGCATTTCTGTTGCTGCTGTGCAGTTTTGAGAGAACTGGCGCAGCAACAAAGTTGTATGTACTTGCGATAAAGATGAAAGCCTCGAAGAACTTATATCCTGCTGAGTATACCCCAACCTCACGGGCTGACTTAAGGGACTGGAGCAACAGTACATCCAGTTTGAAATAGAGTCCGGCAAAAAAAGCGATAAACACAAAAATGACTGATGAGGCGGCAATCTTTCTCCATGCCTCAATATTAATAGAAAATGAGATAGGCGTTAGTTGGGCAGTGAGAACATAGTTAACAATGCCATAGATAGAATAGGAAACAGAAATGGCAACAAACAAAGGTATGAGAGAACCGCGGAGAAACAAGAGAATTACGAGGGATGTGATAAGAACGGTATTAAAGATTACAGAGACAATAGCAGGAAGATAATTTTTTTGGCGTATGGAGCACACAAGCAAATACGTACCAGACCACATGTTCGCAAGTATGGTTACTGAGGTGAGAAGGATCGCGGTAAGCGCCGCACCGGAATAATTAAAGACATATGCAAGAAGAATAGTTACGAGAAAGAGCAGTAGGGCAAGATAAAAACGAAATGATATAACTTCTTTCATGTGGTTTTTCTCTTTGCCGGGTAGGTTAATAAGTCCGTATGTTGTTGTACCAAAATCAATAAAGGGTGCAAGAATGCCGACAAAGGCCCAGGCGACTGTATAGATGCCGTATTCAGCCGGCGTCAGGAACCTGATGAGAAAAAAGAACAGAATAAAATTGAGGATGCGGTTATACAGAGACGAGGCGTTCAAGGAAAGAAAGTTTATAAGAAACGGCTTATTCATATCAGGCTGAGAACGCGTTTGGTGAATGATTTCCACGTGTACTCATCTGGTATTGTAATCAATCCCCTCTTTTTTTTCACCCGTGATTTATGCATCACCTCCATCATCTCATCTGCCGTTTTACCTATCTCAATCTGAGGAAAAGCCGACCGGTGCTCGCGATGAACGGGAAGATCATTTACAATAACTATTGCTCCAAGCGCGGCTGCTTCAAGGACAGGAAAACAGTAGCCTTCTTCATGAGAAAGATTTATGAACGCACGGGCAGATGCCATAGCAGTATATATCTCATCATCCCGGGCAGACTCAACAAATATAATCCGCTTGTTCATTTTCTTATATACGCTGCTTTGCTGTATCTGTTGAAAATATGCAGGTTCGTGTCTTCCCATTATTCTCAGCTCTGTTTTATTATCTTCATAGCGGCTACAGTACTGTTCAAAAAGCTCAATAACTCCGAACGTATTTTTCACTGGTTTTATTACACCTACAGTAAGAAAATAGTCATTCTTAATATCTGAGGGGGGCAGAGATACGTGGTCAATCCCCGCCTGAACCACTTCCACCCTCTTCCCTTTATTCATTGGGAAAAAGGCAGCAAGCTCTTCTTTTGCAGCCTCAGACAGAACCACAATAATGTCTGAACGCTTAATGGTCTCTTGAGTCTGCGATGCAAGTTTTTGATGGGAAGGATAAAACTGAGGGTATTTTATAAATCCAAAGTCATACAAAAAACCAATCTTTTTACAGTTTGTATGAGTAAGCAGCTTTGGAATCACGCCTGAAAAACCGAGGAATACTGTATCTCTATTTTTAATAACATCAAGAGGAAGAAAAAATGATGAGTAGCCTCTCTGGGGAACGGTGTGTACATATGGATATGAAGACCTATTGAACGTATACAGTTTAATATCTCTTTTATCTACAGAGGATAGAAAGCCATCTATGATTCGCTCGATTCCACTTTGAACCGGTCTACCAGGAACATATCCTCCACCGTCAACTGCGATGCTTTTCTTCATCTTTTTGAGAAATGAATAACATACTAATATAGGTGATAAACTCGATATAGGCAAAACAAAGGTCTAAAACAATTCGTAATCCCCCATCTTTATATCCTCCATCTTCAATATACCGGGCATAGAACATGTGCAACGGGTACAACACAATTTTTCGTAAGGAAGTATTCTCATTATATGCCTTACGTTTTCTCGCATCGCGCAGAGCGTATGACGTAAACTTAGTAAGCATCTGGGGTAATGACTGATAGGAGTAATGGAGAATGCTTCCCTTTAATGTTCCTATATTGTTATCAATACTTTCTATCTTCTCGTGTAATAGATTTGGCTCCATTTTCACCTTCTGTTTGTCAAAAAGCCGTATGAGCTCATATTTCTCACCGCCGTAGCGAAGAGGTTTTCCAAACAGATGGTTTGTAAAGGGAATAATATACGCTGAGTATTCAGGTTTCTGTTTTTTAAGGAGAATAATTTCGTTCTTCAATTCAGGCGACAACCGTTCATCCGCATCTAACATCAATACCCAGTCGTACGAAGTCCTATCGATCGCATATCTCCGAAGCTTTCCCAGATCGTAATCAAGATTTTCAAAGATGACACATTTAAAACGCTTCTCTATATTTTCTTTATCTTTTACTTTGCTGTTTATAATAATAATCTTTTCATCCACCAATAGATCAAGATCCAAAAATTCAGCGGTCAAAAGGGATGCGGACTGCACAACCGCAACGAAACTAATTTTCATAGTTAGTCTTCGGCCTGAACGATAGCAAGCAGTAAACCGCCGTATCCGGCCTTCCCTATTATACCCCGTGTAAAGTAGTATATTGGTTTACCGATAAGAGATAAAAGGATACGGGCTGGAATCCTCATCATCCTGTTCTGCATGGCGGCTATGCTGCCGGAGATGTTTTGGAAAAAATCATACGGTTGTTCGTAGGTCGTAAAATATATGTCGTGCAGTCCTGCTTTTTTGCACAGTATTCTAAAAGACTTCGGACTTAAAACAAATCTATGGTCTTCAGGCATCCACCATGACCATTCTTTAGACAGATACTGCATAACACTTCTATAGTTGGGGGTTTGTATAAGCATTACCCCATCTTTTTGCAAAAGTCCTTTCAGTTTAGTCAGCATTCCTATCGGATCATCCAAATGTTCAATGATGTCATTGAGAATGATGATATCGTATCTTTGTTTAGACTTACGATTGAGAAATTCTTCAACGCTCATTTTATATACGTTTGCCTTTGTTTTTTGAAGATATACAGTATCGTTAACAGGTTCGATCGCGTCAAGCTCGTAATCACCATATTTAAGAAGCTGAGAAGAAAATAATCCATACCCGCATCCAACATCTAGTACTTTACCGCTTAATTTGTATTTACGCAATATATTGATTATCCGTGTATTATTGATCTCTAATCTTGTCTGCTCGAACCTGTATTCTGATATCGAGTAACCATACATAGCATTATTGATACTCTCAGCTATGGGATTTATAACAGTAACTTCGCAACTATTACAACTCAATGCTTTCCATTCTTTAGTTGGTTCATCGTGCTGGAGAATTGATTGGCATAAAAAGCAAATCTGACAAGATGAAAAAGGTTGTAGATTATTGTCCATTGTATAAATGATATTTACCGCTAGATTGATAATTATGAAATATATTATATTACTTTTTTTAATACCCTTTTTCAGTCTTTTTCCAACTAATTCTACATATGCGTCTGGGCCGTTTATCAAATTCAAAAATAATCCAATAGAGATTTTTATTGAAAATGTAAGCGCTCCCATTCTTCAATCACACATAACATACAAAGAGGGGTGGCTAAATGGATTGTTCTACGTCAATACAAACGGACTGTATAGAATAGTACAAGCTAGCAGCATTGACGGTGTTTCGTGGAATTATCAAAGCACGCTCAGAGCATCTTCGCAAAATCTTTATGCACCTAAATTTGTCTCCGTGAATGGTGAAACAGGAATAATATTTACAAAGGATGACGATAAATTGAAAATTTACTATTCCAAATGTCAATCTGATCTAACATGTGATGGGGAAGCAAAAACTATATTAGAACCAAACCCCAGTAGTTGGGACTCTAGGCATGTAGCGGGTGGAGAAATAGTCAAGTATAAAGATATATACTATCTAATTTATGAAGGCTTCTCAGGAGCATGGAGTGTCGGTCTTGCATATTCTACTGATGGAATAAACTGGGAAAGATGTTCACCTAATCCTGTATTTTCTGATGGTGGCGGAGTGGATGCAGAGGTTGTTGGTGATACGGTTACCGTATACTTTCATTCTTCAAGTGGTGTAGAAAGCATAAGCACAAAAAATATTTCTTGCGCATCAACTTGGATTGACCGCAGAAAAATTTTATTAAAAGATAAGTCTTACGACTCAGAGCAGATAATTAGTCCTTCAATAATAAACTTCGACAAATATATATTCCTATATTATACTGGCCGCGGAGTTAATTCCCCATGGTCTTTTAATCTAGCATCTTTCCCAGAATACATACCTACACAGGTCTCTCCAGGCAAAACTCCCATATTCTTCATTCCCGGCATGTTTGCCTCGTGGAATAAAGAAGCCATATTGCATAATACTCCTGAAAGCATTGAAAAATGGAAATTGACAAGTTTCGTAAAGGAATATGACGGAATAATTGGTACATTTAAAAAATACGGATACAATGAGGATAACTTTATAGTTGTCCCGTATGACTGGAGAAAAAGTCTTAATAATTCCGTCGCTGATATTAGTGAGTATATTAAAAAGAAAAATGGAGAGTTGAATAGTGATAAAGCTTACGTAATAGGTCACTCGCTAGGTGGATTAATAGGTAGAATAATTACTCAGACAGCCCCAACAGAAATTACCAAGATGGTGTCGATAGCAGCTCCACATAAAGGCGTAATACAAGCTTATAAAGCATCGTTAACAGGTGAAGCAGATAGAGATGATACGCTTATGTGGCTAGCAGGAAGGGTTATTCTTCAACTTAACTCCGATTACTCAACTTCGAAAGTGAAAAACTTTAACCGTTATATGCCTGTGATTAACGATCTCGTACCTACGTTTGATTTTCTAGTAAACTCGAACGGAAAGATCATTCAACCGTCAAAAATTAATACCTATCTACAGAGCGTCAACTCGTCATTTGAGTACAATGCAGATAAATATGTATATCTTTTCGGAGAGAAGGACTATAATTCGACCCCAGAATATTACCGTTTAGATCATTCTGACAACTCAAAACTATTTAATAGAGATAAACATGAATATAGGACTATAAAAGGATATGGTGATTATTTAGTGCCAAGTAAGAGCTCCAATCCCTTTAACACAGGCATACAACTTCAACTTGACCACTCTGAGATAATATATTCTAAAGAAGGAATCAAACAAATATTACGAGTTCTAAATATCCCGATTGTAGAAAGCAATATCGTTAGCGGAAATAAAACCAACATTACCGGATCAATATTTTTCTTCATCCAATCACCGGCCACATTTAAAGTTATAGACCCGAAAAATAACTCCTTTGAAGAAACTGATGGATATGTCTATATAGCTAATCCCATAAAAGGAAAATATACCGTTGAAATAACTGGATTAAGCCAGGGAAAATATACTATTCACATTGCACAAATCGGAACAAAGTCAGAAAGATGGGATAGGCTATCTTCAAATATATCAGCTGGACAAAGTCAAATTTTAAGATTGACAATCAACCCATATAGTCCGGCTCCTGCATTTTCCAAACAGCATTATAAGGATATGCTGTGCAAATATTCAACACATGATAGTAAACAAATAGCAAAAGTCATTACCCATATTTGCAAAAACATTGAAAAGCACAAGTTGAAAGACATAGAAGATGTTCTCGAACAACTAGGTCAATATAATGAATCGAATGACACACTTGATACACTATCACAACAAGCAAAAGACTATTTTACAGCAAATAATTAGAACGCGCTAATATTGCGACAACTTTATGTTATAATACCTTCATCATAATTTGTAAGGGAATTATGAATCTATTCCAACGACGGAAACGAAAGGTATCGAAAATAAAACGGCTTTTTCAAAAAACATTAAGCATTCTCATCGGTTTTTCCGTCTTGCTTTTCATTCTTCTTGCAGGAACACAGATTTTTGCCCAGAATAACACTGAATGTCCATCTGGAGTATCGACAGCTACAAGCTCACCCTTCTCTTACTCTGGTTCATCAACTATCGGATCAGTCGGCATAATGCCTGTAGGAAATGGATCTTGTATTAATATCTCAGCAAGCAACAGCTGCTACACTATCACTGGATTAGGCACACAGAATGTAACAGTATCTAAAACAGGAAACGGCGGAGACTGTAAAAATATAGATAAGGTAACATTTTACGGTGCCCAGCCAACAAATACCTATCCCCCATCTCCGACTAATACACTAGCACCTACCAATACACCTGTTCCTCCAACACCCACCACGACAACAGGTACGAATAAACAGTCTGAATCTCATGAAGAGAATAGCTGTCCCCAGGGTAACCCGGGAGCAATCTGGACTACTGACAACACATGCGGAAACTCTCAGCAGGATGTAAATCAATACGAAAGAGGACACCAGGTATATATTAACGGAAACAATTTTCCAGGCAACACTCAATATACATATAAGATAACGGGACAGCCAGGCGGCGCATCATGCGACCCGAATACGGTTGTTGCGAGTGGAACGTTGACAACAAACTCATCTGGTGCATTCTGCATTCTTGCATACACCATTCCAAATAATGATTGCGGAGAATATACAGTTGATGTAACAAATGCAAACCCTTCTTGTAGACAGAATAGTAAGAACGATAATTACCGGATAAAGGGGGAGGCTCCCACAAACACTCCTACCCCAAGCAAGACACCCACCCCTTCTCTTACCCCCACTAAAACAACAACGCCAACACCATCCAATACACCAACATTAACCCCTACTAACACACCTTCCCCAACGCCGACTAATTCACCTACACCTTCAAACACACCTACACCGTCCAATACACCAACTCCAGGATCAAGTTTGACACCAACAGAAGGACCATCTCCAACACCCACTCAGTCACCAACAGCTACCCCGACCCCTGGACCAACCAACACGCCAACACCAGGCCCAAGCGCAACCCCAGGACCAACATCTACCCCTGGGCAGGTACCCACAAGTACACCAGGACCTCAGCCAACTAGCACACCTGGAGCAGGAGGCATTGGAGGAGGAGAGATCACTAATCCATCAGTCCTTGGCGTTGCAGTTGCAGCATCCCCAACGCTGCCAGTACAAAAAAATGTTAATCCTTCTGTCCGTGGTATTAAAAAATCTGGCCAGATACTCGGCGCAAAAACTAAACGACTGGCAAAAACCGGGAATACTACGTTTACCTCTGCTCCAACAGATAACGATGCAATTACCGGTGAACACCTATACATTCCGGCCCTCAACTTAACAAAACAGATCTACAAAGGAGAGACAGTTAATGGAGAGATGCTTATTGGTTCAAATGAAGTATTAAAATCTAACCATTCCTCATCTACTGTGCTCTATGGACACAATACACAACAGGTATTTGGAGG
>CAZLAJ010000009.1:0-18450 GCA_964557525.1 uncultured Gammaproteobacteria bacterium
CAAGAGTAATCATTTCAAGTGAGATCTGTTCCCTTTTTTTCATTCGTATGTAAAGGATGGCTCCATAGAGAGCGACAACAGAGAGAAGAGATGAAACTATTACCGCACCAACAACGAGAAAAAGTGTTATGAAACCATCCATAATAGAAGTGTAGATCTGGCTATCCATACTTAAGATTATATACGGATTGAGAAAAAAATACTTGCTATACTGTTTTTATGCGTACTGTAGTTGCATCAGGTATTATTATGTTTGTTGTGTTGTTTGGGGTGCATCAGATTGCAGCCGTATCCCCAACACCTCTTACAGCAGAGTGCGATATGTGTGGATACTGTCCACGCAACTATCCAACTCCTCCGGGAAATTGGAAAGCGTGTGCTGAGTGTCTCTACCCTCAAGCAAACCTTACTCCTGGCTCATTTGATACCTTAAAGATCGAGCCAACTAGCCAAAATCCTCCAACCCCTATGCCCGGCAGAATGTACACAATGATTGGATGTATTAAAACAGACGCGGAAAACCAGTCTCCCCGTAGTTTTAACGACCCCTCAGGCGGAGCTGTGGCAACTGTTACACAAGCCCTCTTAAATCTACTTTTTCGTATAGTGGGAGGCATTGCCTTCATTTATCTTATTTACGGCGCCTTTCTCATACTTACCTCTCAGGCTGACCCTGGTCGGTTGAATCATGGAAAGCGTACAGTGATGGGGGCGATTATTGGACTGGCCTTTGCGCTGCTGTCTATATTAATTGTTCGAGTAATCGCAAGCGGGATACTTCGCATACCCGGGTTTACATAACAGTCATCCAGAGTAATCTGTTTATTTCTTTCCGCTTTTTCTAAGCAATCCACCCAGGAGCGATCCTCCAAGCGCAAGAGGGACGAGAAGGGTAGATGCGCCTGTTGAAGGAATAGTAGATGAGGATGGCACACCACCTTTTGTAGTGGGGAATGTTCCCGTGCCTGTTTGTGTAGCAGCGTTTTGACGTGCAACAAGCGTGCTTGTTGGGCTTAATTTTGCATTATACCCTGTTGTGGTAGGGATATTTTCAATTGGAGATGGGGTTGGTGTGCTTCTTTTTAATGAGTTGCTCAATGTACTCACCTTTCTTCCCATATTGAGGCGATTGGCCACAATGGCAACGACAATCATAACAACCACCAGTCCTATAATAAAAGAGAGTATTCTATTAAAATTGTCCATTAGATTACTAATTATACACACGACTCGGAAATACTTCAACAAGACATTACCCTATAGCCTTTATGTTTTTACTATGAGAGATTCAAATCCTTCTTCATGTATGCCCATCAGTTCGAGAATGGTGCCTGCGATTTTACTCAATCCATTTGATGGTGTTTGGTCAAGGCGCAGTGGGTGGGTGGAGTTCAAATCATACACAATGAAGGGTACTGGATTGAGCGTGTGCGCCGTGTGGGGTTCATTTCTCGTAGGATCATACATTATGTCCGCGTTTCCATGATCTGCCGTGATGCAGCAAATGTATCCGTATGAGGTTAGGAGATCGCATAGTTTTTTAAGTTGAGTGTCGACGGTCTCGACTCCTTCCACCACTGCTTTAAAGTTGCCTGTATGACCAACCATGTCGGGATTTGCAAAATTAACAAGAATAAAATCAGGAGGACCATTTTTTACGGCTGACGCGACATTCTCTTCGATCTCTTTTGCCTTCATCTGTGGGAGAAGATCGTGCTTTACCTTGTTGCTTTCAGCAAGCGAGCGCTGTTCTTGGGGAAATACAACCTCAACACCACCATTAAAGAAATATGTTACGTGTGGATACTTTTCAGTTTCTGCCGCCCTCAGTTGTTTTAAGTTCCGTCTGCTTAATACTTCACCCAGTGTGTTAATGACAGTCTCTTTTTCAAAGATAATCCGGTATGGGTACGAGTTGTCGTACTGGATCATAGTGAAGAACTCACTTTGCGGCATTTTTTTGTTGAGGGCGGTAATCAACTGCTTCATTCGATCGCTTCTAAAGTTAAAGAAAAATACCGGATCTCCATCTTTTATCCCATCAAACGAATGGTTAATGAGAGTTGGTTCGATGAACTCATCTGTAATATTTCGAGAGTAGTACAGCTCAAACGCGTGATTAATAGTAGTAATTTGATTGCCGGTGTCGTCACTCATCATAATATGTTTCGGATCTGAGCGTGGATTGGTGTATAAGGACACTGCGTTTTCAGTTCTGTCCATGTTATTATCCCGGTCCATTGCGTAGAAGCGTCCGCAAAGTGTTGCGATCGTTCCATAAGCAAGGGAGTCAATGAACTGTTCAAGCTGGTCTGCAGATATTTTTCCAGAATGGGGAGATGTGTCCCTCCCGTCACTAATCATATGAATAACTGGAGGTTTGCACCCACTTTTTTTCATCAGCTCCAGGATCTTAAACAGATGATCTTGGTGACTGTGTACTCCTCCGGGCGAGATGAGGCCGATAAGATGAATAGACCGCCTTTTTGCAACTGTAAGTAATTGGCCAAACTCCTTTTTAGCCATAATTCCATCACTGTCAGGGTGATTGAGTGCGCGGTTTATGCGTGGGAGTTGTTGAAAGATGACTCTACCCGCGCCTATTGTCAGATGTCCAACCTCACTTCCACCTATCTGTCCTTCAGGAAGTCCAACATATTCGCCACTTGCTTGAAGGGTGGTGTGGGGAAAATTACGGATGAGATGGTCGAAGAAGGGTGTTTTCGCAACATGAATCGCGTTGTATTCATTCAACTCTCCTTCTCCCCACCCATCGAGGATGATTAACGCTACCTTGTTCACACTCATATCCCATTCTCAATTTCAATAAGCCGATTGTATTTTGCGAGTCTTTCAGACCGGGACATAGAACCTGTTTTGATAAAGTCGGCTCCTACTCCATACGCTACATCAGCGATAAATGAATCCTCTGTTTCGCCTGAGCGATGGGAAATTATTGTCTTCCATCCGGCGTTCTGTGTCAAGGCAATTGCGCTCATTGTCTCCGAGACGGATCCTATTTGGTTAAGTTTAATGAGAACGGCGTTTGTCGAGCTCTGTTTAATTCCTTTTTGAATTCGTTCAGGGTTTGTTACATACAGATCGTCGCCCACAACTAGATATTCATTATTCTCTGGAGTCAACTCTTTGAAATGATCCCAGTCATCTTCTGCGAAGGGGTCCTCAAAGGAAATGATGTTGTACTTTTGCTGAAGGTCACGGTAGTAGGAGAGGAGCCTATCACCATTTAATTGTTCATTTGTTTTTTTCATGACATACGTTCCATTCTCAAAAAACTCAGAAGCAGCTGCGTCGATTGCAAACTGATACTCTATGCCATTTGTATACCCAAGGTCTGAGGCACTCTCGGTGATTGTATCAAACACCTCTTCATTTGATTTGAGTAGAGGTGAGTAGCCGCCTTCATCTCCGACGAGGGTTGAAAGAGATAGCTTTTTGAGTTTTTTACCAAGTTGTGTAAATATTTCTGCAGCTACACGAGTAGACTCAGATGGTTTTTGACTAGTGGGCACAATCATAAATTCTTGAATGTCAAAGTTCCAACCAGCGTGTTTTCCACCATTTACTACATTGACCATCAGTCGAGGAAACGAAGGGTTTCTGCTGGAGAAATAGTATTGATTGATGAATTTCCAAACGGGAACATTCTCTGCGTGTGCTGCGGCGCGTATTACAGCCTGAGAGACTGAGAGTACTGCGTTAGCCCCCAATTTTGATTTGTTGTTTGTACCATCAAGCTCAAGCATTACTGAATCAACCTTCTTGGGGTCGAGTACGCTAAGTCCTCTTACGACTTCCTGAATTTGTGAGTTAACATTCTCCACAGCCTTACTTACGCCAAACCCAAGATATCTATCGTTATCGCCGTCCCGCAACTCAACCGCTTCGTGAGTTCCGGTTGATGCGCCTGATGGGACAGATGAACTATGTTTTGAGCCATCTTCCAGCTCGACAACAGTGCGGACAGTGGGTTTACCTCGAGAATCGAGAACCTCGAAGGAGTAGAGCGATGAGATCTTCATAAGCAATCATCTTATCAGAAATAAGCACAGATTTCTAGAATATAAATATTTGTACGGAGGCTATTTACTTGAGAATAAAGTAAGGTATAATAAATAGTAAAAATTACTATAAGCATACATGATTCGCACACTCTTTTTTCTCTTTATTGTTTCGGTCTCTTTATTATGTATAAGAGAAGGAATTCGGGGAATTCTGTTACGACAGTGCCGAGTTCCCTTTCAGCACGAACATGATTCTATAGGATATGGTGTTGAGGCGGTGGTATGGGGAGGTGCTTACTTAGCTATCGGTATGTTATATCTCTACTTCACTTTTGAGTCGGTTGCCGCGTTGACGCTCCAGACTTTTTAACTCCATTTAACTCTCTTCGATTCGCGCTTGATTTATCCGTTGACTGTAGAGTATAGTGGTTGGACTATGGAAGATTCACAAACCCAAACTAACCCTATCACCTACGGAGATTCAAAGTCCGACCCCACAACAGAAACAGTTTCCGAGGCAGTTGATCAATCTGAAGAGACTATGCAAGATGCCACAACTGACACAGTTACTATAGATGAGCAGGAGGATAAAAGTGGAGATGGTGACCAACCTTTAACTACCACATCAGACAGCCCTCTTTCGATGCTTCAAATTGAAAGCATCATAAAGAGATACCTGCTTGATATACAAAAGCTCCAGGAGAGGTATAAAGAGAAGAAAAGCATGTTTGATGATTCATTCAATAATGACGCCAACTATAAAACTCTTGCTGATAAAGCAAAAGAGGCTACCAGATTGAAGACAGCTGCTAAACAACAACTTATGAAATCTCCTGCTATTACGCAGCTTGCTCAAGAGGTTAAAGAGATGAAAGAGGAAATGGCAGATCTTGAACAATCGATCTCAGACTATTTGCGAGAATACCAGAAGGTTTCTGGCTCAAATCAGTTAGAGACAGATGATGGGCAGATCCTGGAGATAGTACAGGTGACTAAGGTGGTCAGAAAATCGAAGTACCGACCGTAAGAATATAATAAAGCCTATAGTATTGACATTCAGCCTGTTTGTTGATATACTATAAGCTTATGAAAGACTCGTGTAAGGGGACGGCCTTGTCCGTTTTTATATCTTTTTTGTTGGTATTCCTTGTGGTTAACGCGCGCAATGCTTCTGCGGCAGAAAGAACACCAAATTCAAGGAAAAGCGTAAACCCTATAGTAAATCAGCAAAAGCCAGTTTCGTTAAACGCTGAATCTGTGTTTAATCTTGTTAATGAAAGACGCAGTCGGTTTAACCTACCCAATCTCGTAAAGGACCGAGCGCTCTGCACTGTGGCAAGAGAACGTGCCCCTCAATTGTACGAGGAGATTATGATTACTGGTCGTATGCACGAAGGATTTTATTCAAGAAAACTGCCATTTTCGGCTGTCGAGAATATAATCTATATGAACAATGAGCAGGCTGCGGTAGAATGGTGGATGAACTCTCCCATTCATCGCGCTTCAATTTTAAGCAATTACACACATACATGTGTAGCCTGTTGGGGAAATAGCTGTACACAGATATTTGCCTCGTTCTAATTATCCGGGGAGAAAGATGCGATAGAAGAAGTAGAATACGAGAAGAATCGCAAGCAGAAATAGAAAAAGCAGAAGTACAACCGTTTGGTACGCTGATAAGAACCACTTTGAAATAACCTCAAGAAGCTGATTGAGATTGCTAACAATATCTACCGGCTCTTCCTTCTTGTGTGTTGAAGCAGGCATATCTAAACTATATCATAGATTATAATAAGGGACGGACCCATGAAAAATATACTGAGCATTATAAAACTATCGCGACCTCTCTACTCTCTCATCTCCCTTATCTCTGTCTTAATTGTTGTAACCGCGGCGCTTGATCTTGCGACACCATTTTTCTTTAAGCTTATTTTTGATCAGATAACATTACAGTTAAGTAGTCATTCGGGGAGTTCGCAAACACTATGGCTTCTTATCGGAGCTTCATTCTTGGTAGGACTTTTAACAGTCTTTTTAACCGCTATAACCGAGCGGTTGGGCGACCATTTTGCTGGACAGTTGAGGAGGTATCTTACCGAGCTGTTTTATCGTAAAGTTCTTTGTCTCCCTCAGAGCTATTTTGATTCAGAGCTTTCCGGAAAGATTGTAAGTCAACTTAACAGAGGAATTCTTACGATAGAAAGATTTGCTAATACGGCAACAAACTTCATCGTTCCTGCCATACTGCAAAGCGTCTTTACGATTGTCGTAATGGCATTCTATAGCAAGTGGGTTGCATTATGCACATTCTTCCTTTTTCCGCTCTACCTCTCTATTAGTTACTACTCCACAAAGAAATGGGGAGAGGAAGAGCAGAAGAAGAATAAAATTGAAGATAGAGTTAGAGGGAGAATTCAGGAAGTAGTGTCAAACATGAGACTGGTGAAGGGTTTTACGAATGAAAGAGCAGAGTATTCGTACATCTCAAGCAATCTCAGGGAAAGTAATAAAATATACGCCAGACAGAGCACCTACTTTCATATCTTCGACTTCTTGCGAAATCTGAGCCTAATCTTAGTTCTTACGGTCGTTAGCATTATTATGTTTGTCGGCGCTTTCGAGGGTAAGTATACTCTTGGAACCCTCGTTCTCATCCTTCAGCTTCTCAATCAAGCGCGACGGCCGCTGTTTGCCATGTCGTTTATCTTAACCCAGATTCAGAACGCAGAGGCCGGCTCAAAGGAGTATCTTCAGATTATCTCTCTCCCATCGGTTGAAAATTACATGCAAAGAACGCAAGGGGAGATTATCCCCAATCCAAGCATAGAGTTTAAAAAAGTGAGTTTTCAGTATAAGGATAATGAAACGGAGTTAAAGAATGTCTCATTCCGGTTGGGGTCAAACGAAAAGGTGGCGCTTGTTGGCCACAGTGGTGCTGGAAAATCGACCATTGTCAATCTTATCCTTAAGTTTTACGAACCAACTCATGGTGATATTTATCTCGGAGACAGGTCATACAAGACTTTGTCCCATCATACGGTAAGGGAGCATGTCGCACTCGTTTTTCAGGATAATGAGCTTTTTTCTACTACTATTAAGGACAATGTCTCCTATGGGAAAAACGCAACAGACGATGAGATTGTGTCTGTCCTGAAAAAAGCTAACGCGTATGACTTTGTGAGCAAGCTTCCCAAGGGGATTGAGACGGAAATAGGGGAGAGGGGGATACGACTGTCTGGGGGGCAGAAACAGCGTATACAGATAGCACGAGCCATCCTAAAGAACGCACCGATCCTCGTGTTAGATGAGGCCACCTCCAGTCTCGATTCGCGGTCTGAACAAGAAGTTCAAGTGGCGCTTGAGGAGTTGATGAAAGACAAGCTCGTTCTCATTATTGCCCACCGCTTCTCAACAATTCAGAATGTGGACTCAGTACTAGTTATCGATGGTGGAAAAATTGTAGATTCAGGCAGCCCTCATCAGCTTGCTCTTAGGGCCGGTATATATAAGGATCTGTTAACTTACCAGGTCGAGGGGAATAAGAAACTGTTGGAGTCATACGAGATTTATTAATCGCATTGTGATTTCACAAATCTTCGGTACAATTACTGCAGCTTATGAATACACTTAAAAAAACACAGAATGATCGGTTTAAGCTCAGTTCTGATGAGAGGGATACTATTCGTAAGATTGAGATTCTTACCCAGGCAGTGGAGCGTGTTTATCCAAGAACGCGAGTAATGATTTGGAGAAGTTTCTTGCACGGCATGTTTGTGGCGCTTGGCGCCACGATAGGTCTATCTATTGTGCTTGCTGTTCTCACCTTTCTCATAACTCAACTAAAGACAGTGCCTGTGGTAAATGACATTATTAACGAGACACAGATTGAAAGGGTAATTCCAACCAAGCCCTAGCAATCACCTACAAACATTCTTCTTCCTATGCTTGCTGACGAAGCGATAATTACAATTAAGGCAGGAAACGGCGGACCCGGAAAGGCGTCTTTTTTTCCGGGAAGTAAGTCAGGACCTAATGGTGGGAATGGCGGAAAAGGAGGGGATGTGATTGTGGTGCTTGACCGAGGGTTGAGCTCGTTAAATAGATACCTCTCAAAGCGGAGCTACAAAGCTGATAATGGTCGCCCTGGAGGAAGCTTTTTGAAAGACGGGAGTGCGGCTGATGACTTAATGCTTCCCGCTCCAGCGGGCACTCACATTTATGATCAAGATACCGGTGAGGAGTGGGAGATCGATGAGACAAATTCACAAGTGGTTCTTTTAAGAGGTGGACGAGGGGGGAGGGGTAATGCAGCCTTCAAATCGTCACTTTTTACTACGCCTCGTAAAACAGAGCCTGGTGAAGAAGGAAGATCACGAACAGTAAAGCTGGTGATGAAGTTGATAGCACAGATTGGTTTTATCGGTCTTCCAAATGCTGGTAAAAGCTCATTGTTAAACGCTCTAACTAATGCAGGTGTGCGTACGGCAAATTATCCATTCACTACTCTGGAACCAAATCTGGGAGTGATGGATTCGCTAGTGATTGCAGATATTCCAGGACTTATAGCAGGCGCTTCTAGCGGGAGGGGATTGGGTATTAAGTTTCTAAAACATATAGAGAAGGTGAGTCTCCTCGCTCATTGTATTAGTGCAGACTCAGAAGACTATAAAAAGCCTTATAAAATTGTGAGGGAAGAGTTGGAGCGATTTAATCCGGAGCTGCTGAAGAAGCATGAGATAGTGCTCATAACTAAATCAGATCTTATTTCGGATGAGCAGATACATCAGAAAATTCGAGCTGCTGGATTTAAAGAAAGCGAAACTCAGTTAGTTAGTATTATCGATGACAAGCGCTTACAGAAATTTCGCGATCTCCTTCTTAATCTCAGCCAGGTTGCGGCAATACCTACCAAAGATCTGGAATAAATAACTATTTCGATAGAAGTTAGTCTAACCAAAGATTTAGGAATATGAGGGGATATGTGTGGTGAGATTAAGAGAGCCTCCTGCATATACGATATAGGCGAGAGAGCGGGGAACCGCTGGTTTTATGATTGAGAACCGATCTCTATACAGTAATCCTTGACCTACTCCGCCAAGAAGAAACCCCTGAATAGCCATATGCGAGTCAAGAAGATTCCCTGGATATACCGTCAGCGTGATATAAATAACCAGAATGTGTATCCAATGATGAATGTGAATTTCGTACGAGTGAAGGTTAATTTTTAGGTTGGGAGTAAACTGAATCCATTTAATACGAATAGAGGGCACCCTCCTTTTTACTGAGATAGGATGGGTTGGGTGGGAGAAGAAAAAGGCAATGATGAATCCCCAGAATGCTGAAAGTATAAACGTCACCATAGCTTCCGTATTATATACATCTTTCCATTCACTATGCAAGTTTCCATCTGGAGATATGTTCTACCATCTCGTCTGCGGTGGTAGCAGTCATCAGCTGTATCCTTAATGCGTGAGCGTTTTCAAAGCCTTTACAATACCAAGACATATGTTTGCGAAGAGAGAGCGCTGGTAGAGCGGGGGTAAATTGTTTAAACGCTACAGCATGTTCAATTGCAACTGCAAGCCTCTCTGTTGGTGTAGCGTGGTTGGTGGTGAAAACCCACGGGTTGCCGAAGCTTGATCTGCCTATAAGCACACCGTCTGTTTTATACGTGTTTATTTTATTAATCGCGTCCTGTCTATCGCAAACATCCCCATTTCCCAACAGTGATGTTTTTGTATGATGAGCAATCTCTGCTGCAACTGCGATCTCGTCCCAGTTTGCCTCGCCAGAATAGAGTTGTTTGAGTGTCCGTCCATGAATAGTAATATTTGCCGGCTCCGTTTCGAGGAGGTAGGACACCCACTCCTTAGTAACTATCTTGTCATATCCGATGCGTGTTTTAACAGAGATCGGTAGGATGGTTCTTGCTGGAAAGATGTTGTTTGTTTTCTGAAACGCAACTATCCAAGAGACAACATCAGGATGTATTTGCGCCTGTTTGAGCGTAATATCATCTACCCAGTCTTTTGCAGCTTGCTTCGCAGAAGAGATGATGGCTTTTGCAAGTTGTGGATTTTGAATAAGTCCGGCGCCCCCTCCCCGCCTTGCGACGTTTTTATCAGGACAGCCCATATTGATGTCTACTCCAGAGAATCCCAACGCTGCCGCAATGAGTGTTGAGCGGTAAAAGGCTTGGGGGGTTATTCCAAATACCTGGGCTATGGTTGGAGTTTCGGTACGGTGGTAGATGAACGCAGATAAAAGACCGGTAATACCGCGATCCAATCCTTCTACAGAGGTAAACTCGGTAAACAGGAGAGAGGGATGGCCGTGCCGGTCAGTTATATACCTAAACGCAGCATCAGTCACTCCATCCATCGGAGCAAGTCCGATAACTGGCACATGTAGGTTGTCCCAAAAACCACGATAATACATGGCATATTGTACTCCATAGTATTACCTTCTTCGGAAGGATTAGTTTGAGCTGAGTAGAACTCCTTCTTCAATCGACGAGGAAGATGAGAAGTGAGATTTTAAAATAGAAAGGTTTTTTGTATTGGATCGGTATAGTACATCCGCGACGTCTCCGATAAAAGGGATGCTTCCTATAAGAAAATCGAGCATAATATTACGCATCATCGCAGCTATTTTATGACTGGGTAGTCGGAGTGTTAACCCAATCCAAACAATATACAGTGAAAGTAAGAGGGGGAGTATGTCCCCAATACCAGGAATAATGCCAATTATTGGATCTAGTCCAAATCTCATTCCAAAAAATGAGAATCTATTTTCCAACAAATATGTCAGTTTTTCTGCAAAATAGAGGTGTTTATTCACGTTTGGTTAATAGTTTTCAATAAACCAGTTGAGATAATGTATCAGAGATTTGAATGCCCTCATTCTGTTTATTAACTTATATTTTCTATTCATGCGCGAAGCATGTAACGATTAGGTATTAGAGTACAAAACAGATATTAAGTTGGTATAAAGAGAAGGAAAGAATAGAGTAAGAGTTATCCTTAGTATGTCTGTTATAATGAAATTGTTGGAAGAACAGGCTTCGAGCCGGGCTCTATCATAGGCAGGTCTGCATAAAACAGATCGGGACTTCCTTCAAATTTAACATTACTAATTAAATTTGAAGATATGAGATCCCGACTTTCCAAATCCCTCATTTTAGTTACGTCTTTTTTTTATGTGCCGCTTTTTGTAATTACTGGTATAGTAGTTGCTTTCGTCTTTCAATATATTTTACGTCTCCCTCTCTTTGCAAATATCATACTGGTTTTTGTTATTTTTATCGGTAGCATCGATCTTATTAAAGATACATATTCAGCGCTGATGAGAAGGTCTTATGCGCTTGATTATATCGCTCTCCTTGCCATTATGGTTGGTATTATTTCTGGAGAGTATCTCGTCACCTCCATCATTGTGCTTATGTTATCTGGCGGCACTACTCTGGAAAAATATGGGACCTCCAAGGCGAAGCAATCCCTTTCTGCTCTTGCAGACCGCATACCAAATAGCGTCTATCTCTGGGATAAAGATACGGTTGGGATGCGAGTAAAGATCGATGAGGTGAAGGTTGGACAAGAGGTGGTCGTGCGAAAAGGAGAGGTTGTTCCGCTTGATGGTGTATTAGTATCACAATCTGCACTTGCCGATGAGTCTAGTTTAACTGGAGAGCCGTACTACATTGACAAATTAAAGGGAGACACTATTCGCAGCGGAACCGTAAACGTGGGGGATGTGATCGTGGTGAGGGTGGAACGGATTGCTTCAGAATCAACATACGGGAAGATAATAAAGATGGTTGAACAAGCTCAGTTAGAGAAAGCACCTTTCATTAGAATGACTAATAAGTATAGTGCTGTGTTTACCGTTATTGCTCTTATTCTTGCTGTGGGTACTTATGTGTTTTCCCAGAATCTTGAGCGGGTTCTCGCGGTGTTGGTCATTGCGACTCCCTGTCCGCTAATACTTGCGACTCCCATCGCTCTTATGGGGGGAATGAATGCAGCCGCAAAAAAACGCATCATCTTTAAGCGACTTTCAAGTCTCGAGGTTCTCGCGAGGGTAACAACCGTTGTGTTTGATAAGACGGGCACCATTACCCTCGGTCGGCCATTTGTGAAAAATATTATTGTCTTTGATCCTTCTTTTACTCAATCTCAGGCACTGTGTTTTGCAGCAGCAATAGAGCGCAACTCACTGCATCCCTTAGCGAAGGCTATTGTTAAGTCTGCACATAACTTAAGTGATTCAGTGGTTGCGACAGAGATAAAGGAAACTGTAGGGTCGGGAATATCGGGGCATATCAATGCAAAAAAATACGAGCTTCAAAAAGTAAAAGATTACCATGGAATGGCCATTCAACTTACAGAAGGAACCAAACAGATTGCTATATTTGAGTTTGAGGATCAGGTTAAGGAGGAATCAAAAGATGTCATACAAGCCCTACAGGAACTTGGACTTAAGCTTTATATTTTTACCGGAGATAAACTATCAACTGCAACGGAGACGGTGAGGCGTATAGGTGAGAGGATAACCATCCGAGCTGAGTTGAAACCAGAAGAGAAGAAAAATGGCATTGAAGACCTGAAGCGCCAGCATGAAGTTGTCGCGATGGTCGGAGATGGAATTAATGATGCCCCCGCGCTTTCCTATGCCGACGTTGGTATGGTTTTCAGCAATGAAGAGCACACCGCAGCGTCAGAAGCTGCCGATGTTGTATTTTTAGGTGGTGACTTTAGTGCAGTGCTTAACTCCATTGGAATTGGAAAGCGGACGATTTGGATTGCTAAACAGAGCATATTTGCTGGGATAGGCATCAGCACCATTGGTATGGTTCTTGCAGCATTCGGACACATTCCACCAGTTGTTGGGGTTCTTATTCAAGAAGGAGTGGATATTGCCGTAATTATTAACGCACTTCGAGCAAGCCGGTGATTTGTCTAACAGTTGATGATTACAAATAGGAGTATTATTGTGTAGTTATAGATATTGATTAAATCACATGAAGCAGATTAATAAGCCCGTCCTGCTGTTTATCCTATTTACGTTTTTGATCAACTGGTCTTTTGCACTAGTTTACTACGCCGCAGGAGGAAGATTGAGCGGTCCAATGGGGGTGCTGTTTGGTGTCATATACATGTTTGTTCCCATGATAGTTGCAATCGTTCTTCAGAAGTATAAATATAGGCGGCCGTTGGGCGAGATAGGGCTAAGAAGAGCTATGAATAGATGGATCTTTGTTGCCTGGTTCCTTCCCGTGTTTATTTGTCTAGCTGCAATTCCTGTGAGTTTGCTTCTGCCTGGAGTATCTTTCACCCCAAACATGAGCGGAATGATGGAGCGGTATAGGGGAATACTTACTCCGGCACAGCTTATGCAGATGAAGAGGCAGATCGCAACCATGCCGGTTCATCCATTTTTCCCTACATTAATCTCAAGCTTGGTTGCTGGAATTACGGTAAACGCTGTTGCAGCATTTGGCGAAGAGTTAGGATGGAGGGGGTATCTACAGCACCATTTAAGAGGTTTAGGATTCTGGCGCAGCTCGGTTCTTATTGGTGTTATTTGGGGCATATGGCATGCACCGTTTATCATACAAGGGCATAATTATCCGCAGCATCCATTGATGGGTGTGGGAATGATGGTTGTGTTTTGCACACTCTTTGGTCCCATTTTGAGTTATCTTACGATAAGGGCTCGATCGGTGTTTGCAGCGGCTGTTGCACATGGAACTTTTAATGCTGCATATGGATTATCAATTATGCTCATAGCCGGTGGCAATGATCTTACGATTGGCGCTGTTGGGTTGTCCGGCTTTGTGGTGTTTGCGGTAATTGATGTGACTATATACTTTTCAACAAGAAGCAAGGCGGGTATTAATGAACTACCCCTAGCTTATTAAACTCTCGTTCTAATAGTTGGACGTTTTCAAAAAGAACAGTCTTCATGTGTAGATTTTTAGCTGATCTAATGTTTTCTTTTTGGTCATCGATAAAAAGACACTCTTCTGGTTGAGCTGTAATGGATTGTAATACATGTAGGTAGGCTTGCTTTTCTGGCTTCAAAAGCTTAATGTCGCATGAACGAAAGATAGTGTCAAATTTACTATGTACCTTTCTCATCCATTTTTTATCTGTCCGGATTCCAAGCGCGTTAGAGAGTATGTGTATTTTATAGTTTTTTCTCAATCGGTCAATCAAAGTAAGTAGTTCAGTATTAAGGGCGTCTTCCTGGTTGTTGTAATAATAAAACCACTTTTTTGTTATGTTGGTAATATTTTTTTCTACTCCCAATTTTATAGCAACTTTGTGCAAAAATTCAGTAATTTCCATACTGCCACGCAGCAAATTTTCTTTGTCCTCTTTCCAGTACGTTTGAGCTTGGCTGACGGGTATAGAGAATATCTCTGACACTATTTCAGACGCTCTAGTTGGATGTTTGCCGTAGAGAATGATAACTCCTCCCACATCAAAGATGATGTGTTGTATCTTCATGGCCTATTATATAACGATATTTTATAGATTACCGTTTAGTAATACGATATACTTGCTTTATGACCTGGTTAGGCTATTCACTGCTTTCCGCCTTGTTTGCTGCGCTTACTGCTATTCTTGCAAAGATTGGCATTAAGAATGTAGATTCAAATTTAGCAACTGCTATTCGTACGGTTGTTATCGTTGTTTTTGCGAGTATGATTGTGTTATATCAGGGGACCTATAAACAAATCAGCAACATCTCACAGTTTTCGCTCTTATTTCTTGTCCTTTCCGGTATGGCAACTGGAGTGTCGTGGCTCTTCTATTTTCGAGCCCTACAGATGGGAAATGCGTCGCAGGTTGCACCTATTGATAAGCTGAGTTTGGTTATAACGGTTATTCTTGCAGCGGTAATTCTTAAAGAAAAAGTTACTATGTCTGTGATTGTTGGCTCGGTACTCATGAGTATTGGTGCAATATTAGTTGCACTTGCTCGATAATATGGCAACAGACTTGAAGCAAAAAGAATATGTACGAAGCGCTCTTTTTGGATTGGAGGATAGTCTTGTTTCTACCACGGGACTAGTGGCGGGAATTGCAGTGGGGGCAGAGAACAAAAGTGTTGTTCTTCTTGCTGGCATTATCGCGATTACTATTGAGGCGCTTTCTATGGGAGCGAGTGAGTACTTGAGCGATGATGCTGTGCAGGAGCTTGATAAGATAAAGAGACATAGAGATAGTCCCAAACTGAGTGGGCTTATTATGTTCGTTTCATATTTTGCGGCAGGGCTAGTTCCTCTTCTTCCGGTAGCATACCTGTCGTTTCCCTATTCTTTGATCCTTTGCATTTGTTCAGCGCTCATTGGATTGTTTTTACTTGGGTATATTAAGGGAAGATTGCTTCATACAGCATCGGTAAAAGGAGGGATGAAGATGTTAATAGTAGGAGGACTCACAACATTAGCTGGTGTTGCAATTGGGTTTATCCTTCGTGTTTAGGTTGTTACTGTCTTTACGGTGTTTGTTTCCTCTAAAGGAAGAGTGGTTTGTGAGATACAAAATTGGACCTTTTCAACAAGTAACACTGCGTCAAAGGGTTTTGGAAGAAATTCTGTTGCGCCTGCTTCAAGAGCTGATTTGTTTGCGTCAGGGTAGGCAGACATCATAATCACGGGAACACGTTGAAATAATCTATCTTTTTTGAGTGACCCGCATATCTCTCTCCCATCGACTCCAGACAAAAGAATATCAAGCAGTATTACGTCGGGTAGATATTTTTTGGCGGTAGACACAATCATCTCATGATCGGTAACCATTTGGGTGTCGAACTCTTCAAGTTTAAGAATGAGTTGAATTGCTTCTGCTATATCTTTATCATCATCCACAATAAGTACTTTATGCGTCATGTATATTAGCTAATGACTATTTCAAAGAAAAAGTATATCAACTTACAGTAAGAGGTGAGTAAGAGTGGCATAAACAACAGGCGCATATATAGGTGGAGCAATCGAGGAAGTAAAGCACATTTGTTATTCGGTTTCAGACTGTTCTTTCCTCTACTGATCTTCAGTTATTTACCGACTCTAAGAAAAAAATTTAACCACGTTGTAGAATCATTCTGTTTTTGTGTTTGTTCGACCGACTTTTCGATAATAAAACCAGTAGATAATAATAAACGCTCAAGATTATTCTTTTCCCAAAAAGTAAACTCTCTTTTCATTGGTTTTCCGTACTTTGATTCCGCAACAACGCGCTCACCCTGCTCTCCTTGTTTAACTGCAATAAAAACCCTACCATCATTTTTTGTTATCGAATGAATGCCGTTTAATACTACAGAAATATCATTTTGGGGAATATGTAGTAATGATGCAGATGCCCACACCGCATCAAATGTATTGGGGCTAAATAGAGTGATAATTTCTCTCATATCGCCTACGATAAATTGCGGAGGATTGTTGACTGTCTGCAGTTGTTGAGCAGCTTTAATCATCTCAGAAGAATAATCCATTCCGGTTACATTAAACCCAAGTTTGGAGAAGCAATATGAGTCCTGTCCTGGTCCGCAGCCGAGATCTAACACCTGCTTTCCGTTAATCTCACGAGCAAAGGAGTCAATGACTTTAAACATTTTGGGTGCGACAGAATGCTTACCGATATATCCTTTGACAATTTGAGGATCTTCGTATACTGCTTTTGTACGTTGTTGCCAAATCTTGCTCATGGAAGAACCATGTATTAGTAAACTGTGTTTTGTAGACATATATTGCTGAGCATCTCGGTCACGGACCATTTAATCCCTATAACTAGCAGGTAAAATGGTTGCTAAGTCTTTTTCAATATCTAAACCAAATGAAAGTATGATTTGCGACAAGCAAATTCCAAACGTTCCTCTCATTTCTCCAAGCGCACTATTAAAAACCCAGGAATTGTAACTAATGTGGAAAAATCTCAAATCTCCACGTAATGTTTGATTGGAATCTAAAAATTTACGACAAGCTGACCTCATGATTTTAATGTTTGTTAGTAATTCACTTTTATCTCCTAATCCATCTGCTTTTTCAGTAAGAAAATGTCGAATTTCTGTCACAGAAGCAATACAATGATCGGGCATTTCGAGCTCGGTGGGATTATAAAGAACCCTTTTATCTTCTAAGAAGTTAACAATGCTTTTTGCGATAGCCTTTTCCGTTTTTGGTGGATTCCAAGAAATACCAAATATTGGAGTGCTAAAACCTGTTATTTGAGAAGCAACATCCTTAAATTTGAGTAGCGATTTCTTGTTCATAATTAGCAGTCTGAGACTTCCTAAAATAAAATGACACTTAGCAAGCAGAATCGGGCCCTTTTAGAGCTTGCGGTCGTTTGGTGTTCAGTTGTGCTGAGCGTGTTGGTCTCGAACCTTCTTATCGTTATAACTGCTGTCTCATTTCAAGGCTAAATGAGACATTTGGGACAGTATAAAAAAGTATCTTAAATTGTTTTGATATGGTTTGATATATTAATTATCAAGGTAGCGGATATAGTCGTATCCGAACGGAGTTAGAGAGTAACCTGACCCAACAGTACCTCCAAATGTTGGAGTTCCTTCCTTTTTAACTAATACACCTAAGTTTGCTAACTCAGCTAGTGGACCAATAAGCTCTTTTTCTCTTAAATGCTCTTCATAAGATATTTTGTGCCACAATTCCTTTTCAGGCGTATTTGTGTATCCATATCTCTTTTTTAGGATTGGACTATTTACATTATAATTTTCATAAATATATTTACTTATATAATCTGAAATTATAATTCTAGCCCTAGTAATATCTTCGAGTCTTTTTCCTTCTACTCCAGCTCTGTCAGTAAATTGCAATAATTCTTTTTGTATATCCTCTTCAATTTTTCCCAACAGTTCATTTTTTATGAAAGTTAAAACGTTGAGCCCGGCAAACGAAATTTGATTCGTTGTCCAAATCAGCCTTTCAATTTCAAACTTTTCAATTTCTTCTTTATTTTTATCGGTTAAGTTTAAGAGTATTTCCTGGTAGGCTCGTCTTTTTTGATTAGCTCTTTCTTTAATATATGCCTCCAATAAAAGAACAAAGCAGTCTTGAAACTCTTCTTGTTCAAATAGTTTTTGGCTAAATTTCCCTAAATTATCTCTAACAAACTCGACCCATTCTAAAACACGTTGCTGACGTAACTTCATGCCTCTCCCGAAGTATGCTTTAGATAGTTTATAGGCAATATTTATACCCGGAATCGATGTGGCAATAGCGTCCACAACCTCATCTGCTGTAATAGACCCCACCTCTTCAAGCAGTAGTTCATCACTTTTTGATATTTTTACAATTTTACGTTTCATATCATTTTCCTAAGGCATCCTCTGCAATAGTTACACCTATTTTCTTAATTCTAGGGCCATTTTCTTCAATTACTACCGGTACAATTCC
>CAZLAJ010000010.1:0-18330 GCA_964557525.1 uncultured Gammaproteobacteria bacterium
TGCGCGATTCCGGTATTTGATGTACCCATGTCAAAACAGAGATCGAAGTATTTAAGTAATGGAAGATTGATTTTGGTAAGGGATGATATAAAATTATTCATACTCTATGATCGAATCTAGCATGCGGTTCCTCTATTATACTCTTTTCTTTCTCCTTCCTCTCCTGATGTATCATCGCACCTCCGAGATCTTTGAGTTTAACAAGATTATCTTTGTCTACATCGTAAGTATCTTAATCGGTTTACTTCTTGTTCTGAAGATGTTTACAAAATCTGTTTTTGTATTTCGGTCCTGGTACTTCATCTCTCTCCTTGTATTCATCTGTGTGATGACGCTCGCCGCGGTTGTATCGATTGATAGTCAGACATCACTGTGGGGATACTACGGGAGATTTAATGGAGGATTGATATCTTTATTCTCCTTTGCAGTTCTTGCATTTGGAATTCCCCAAGCGTTTTCTAAATCTTCGATTCAAAAGTTAATCTCAGCTTCCCTCATTTCTTCTGTCATCGTGATGCTATGGGGTTTGCCAGGAAAGTTTGGACATGATATGAGCTGCCTGCTGTTTACCGGACAGTTCTCAAACTCCTGCTGGACTGATCAGTTTCGACCAGCCGAGCGTATGTTTTCAACGCTTGGTCAGCCGAACTGGATGGGTGCTTACCTTGCAGTACTTTTCTTTTTTGCCCTTTCTTTCGCTTTCATCTCTTTTCATAAAAAAAGCCGGACTGTGTATCTGTATGTCGGGTATCTGTTACTGAACTTTGCGTGCGTTCTCTTTACCCGCTCGCGCTCTTCGCTGCTTGCAGTGGTGGTGGGGTTGGTTTTCACCATCCCCCTATATGTATATATATACCGAGCGGGTCAGAAGGGGTACAGAAATGTCCTCCTATTCATCTCTTCTCTGTTACTGCTCTTTTTTGTAACACTCGCTGCTGTTCAGACGGGCATACCACGTATAGATAATGTGCTTCGGCCATCCTTTTTCACGAATACGCAGCCCACGATACAGACTGGTGAGAAAAAGCAATCAGGGAAGATTTTTGTTACCTCGTCTGAAGATATCAGGAGGATCGTGTGGGATGGAGCAATAGACCTTGGATTCAAGTATCCACTTCTTGGAACCGGACTTGAGACATTTGCTTACAGCTATTACTTCGTACGTCCGATTAAGCACAACAGCACGAGTGAGTGGGACTACTTGTATAATAAGGCGCATAATGAGTATTTAAACTACTTTGCGACTACCGGTTTTTTGGGCACTGTAGCATATCTGCTTGTTATTCTTACATCATTCGGCGTGATGATCTATGCATTCCGTAAGGATCGGGAAAACAGGCCGCGCAGTATTGCCATATTGGGAGCGTACATAACAATTCTTGTAACCAATTTTTTTGGTTTTTCTACATCTTCTATCAATCTATTCTTTTTTACTCTCCCTGCATTTGCTCTCCTCCCTAAGGAAACTGCGCGCACTGCATATTCAACTCTCGCAAAGAGCTGGACACGGATATTCGGCGTTGTAATCGCATCAGTTATCGCCCTTTACTTACTATTTGTAATCGGTACATACTGGGTAGCTGATACTAAGTACAAAGAAGGTGACGACTACTATCACATGGGAGATTATAAATCTGCAGCATACCTTCTCCTTTCAGCTATTAATATGCGGAAAGAGCATGTGTATGAAGATAAACTGTCGTACATCCTTGCAAACTATGCCGCAGCAGTTGACAAGGAATCTGTTTCACAATTGCTTTCGCTGTCAGACTACTATAACAAGGAGTCATTGCAATCTTCCCCAAAGAATGTGCTCTACTGGAAGACTCGTGCGAAGAATGCCTATGCCTATTACCAGTTAACTCAGAAACCAGAGTTTATCAGTCAGGGGATAGATGCATTAAAAACCGCTCGTGCCCTCTCCCCTACTGATCCTAAACTCCCCTACACCACCGCAATTTTTTATTCGGTTTTAGCTCAGCGCAGTCCGAAAGACTCAGCGCAGTATCAACAGCTCACTTTATCTGAAATAGATAGGTCTATCGAGCTGAAGCCGGATTATCGGGATGCCTATCTGCTCAAAGCACAGATGCTTGAGCAGTTTGGTGATAAAAAGGGAGCGCGTGAGACAATCTCTACCTATCTGTCATCTGTAGACAGTACTGATGTAGAAATGAAAGAGACACTACAGAAACTTCAAAAGTAACAGTGATTCCTATTATTTCGATGTCTTAGGGGTCGGTATTTTCACCTATCTGCATACCTCAGTAATCTATGATCTTTTTATCATAAACCATTTCCTTTCTTCTTCTATAAAGATAGGTGAATGATAGTCTTTTTACAGACTGAGCAGATGAAGCTATATCTCGTATTTATAGTTCCTTCATGGTTAGATAAGTAGTTGAAGCAGAAGATGGCAGGGCGATAAGACAGTACAAAAAAACCCTCCTGAAATCAGGAGGGTTTTGATATTAATAAGTTGCTTATTGTATGCACCACCAGCAATCCACAGCACCACCGGCGGACTTGCACGAACCTGCGCCTGAATAGAGTTGCCCGTCAGAACCATATTTAGTATTTTTATCTGCTTGGAATGATTTAGATGTGGGCATAAAGCAAACAGACATCGTGGGAGGGTCATTAACGCCGCTTACGTGAATAGATCCCATTCGATTGCCGGCTAAGTTAACGAACTCTGTTTTAAGCTCACCGGAATTTACCACTTGATCAACTGCAGTGTAGTATGGAGCACCATTTAGCGTAGTAAGCGTTACATCATTTGGATCATTACAAGTAGCAGGTGAGACTGCTGGGTCACACCATGGCATTTGGTTCTTTAATGCGTAGAAGCGGATAGTTGCCCCGTGGAATTCGGATACTGTGTTTCTGATTCCCGTATCTGTTCCTTTTTTAAGCTGCTCGAAAGGATCGAGTGCAGCAAGGAGTCCTACCGCAAGTGCACCCAAAAGTGCAATGACTATTAATAACTCGATAAGAGTGAATCCTTTCGAAAATTTTTTCATATGGTTTAAAAACTAAACTTATGATCAATATATAATAAGCGTTTTTACCTTGTCAAGCGCTAATCTGAACTAGAAACTATTTGTGAGGTTATAGATCGGTGTAATCACCGCCATCACCAGGAATCCGACACCTAAACCAAGGATGATAAGGATCATCGGTTCGATAAGGGTCGTCATTGTCTTGACTGCCATCTCCGACTCCATCTCAAAGTAGTTTGAGATGCGAAGCAATGTTTCATCTAGTTTACCTGTCTGCTCACCGACGATGACCATTTGAATGAGGATGGGGGGGAATACCCCCTCATGTGCCATTGAGTCGCCAAGTGAGACTCCTTTTTCGACATTCTTGTAGATATTGGTGAACGCTGATTTAAAGATGGTGTTTGTGTTAGTGTCAATAATGATGTTAAGCGCATCAAGAATGGATACACCAGATCCGATAAGGATGGAAAGGGTTCTCGTGGAGTCTACAAGGTCACTAATACTCACCACCTTGCCAAATACCGGCAGGCTCATAATGAGCTCATCATAGAGGTGTTTGCCTTGGTATGTGGCCAGAAATCTCCTCAAGAGGACTACGCCGCCAGCCACTACTCCCAAAATGATTGGCCATGTTTTTGAGGTAAAGGAGGATATGGTGATAAGAATCTGTGTAGTTACGGGCAGATCTACATTAAAGTCTTTATAGAGGCTTAAAAGTTGAGGGATCACAAAGGTCACCATGACAAACATGACGCCAACCATTCCGATTATAACGATAACAGGATAGATAAGTGCACCTTTAATCTTACCCCTAAATTCCCGCTGTTTTTCAAGCGTATCAGCAAGTTTTAATAGTATCTCGCTCAGTTTTCCTGAAGCTTCTCCTGATTTTACCAGCGCGATATAGAGGCTAGGAAAGTATTGAGAATAATGCTTCAGTGCTGCTGAAAAGCTATTGCCTCCTCTAATATCTTTATCAATTTCTTCGATTATCTTGAGCATTGACTGTTTTTTCACCTGCTGTTTCAGGATTGCGAAGCTGTCGATAAGGGTCAAACCCGCATTCAGCATGATAGCAAGCTGTCTCGTGAAGTCGACAATGTCTGAGAACCCAATGCGGTTTGTGAAAAAGCTGATGAATGTATTTGTATTTGATCCAACCTTTTTGATCTCAATCGGAAGAAAGTCGTTTTCTTTGAGGTATTGTAATACAACGCCTTCTGACTGCGCTTCAATAACTTTGCTTATCACCTTATTTCCTTTAAGCGCTCGGTAGCGGTACTGCATACTAGCGGATAAATTTGTTTAACTCGTTTGGTCTGAGAGCGTAGGTGAACGCAGTTTCTTTCGTAATAATCCCCCGGTTAAACAGACTTGCAAGATACTTTTCAAAGAGAAACAATCCATATTCTTCATTCGTTTCAAGAATGTTATCAAGTAGGTGTGTTCTCCCATCTCTGATTACTGACGATACAGAGGGAATATTAAGCAGTACTTCCAAACAGGGAATGCGACCGTTACCATCTGCAGTGGGAAGAAGTCTTTGTGATACGACTGCTTTGAGTACAGAAGCAAGCTGCATACGAATCTGGTTTTGTTGGACTGATGGGAACACGTCGATGATACGGTTTATCGTCTCAGGAGAAGTTGATGTGTGGAGGGTTGAGAATACCAGATGTCCGGTCTCTGCTATGGTGAGTGCAAGCTGGATAGTTTCGTAGTCTCGCATCTCCCCAATCAGCACGATGTCAGGATCCTCACGTAACACTGATTTTAACGCGACATTCCAGGAGTGAGTATCCTGATGAAGCTCACGCTGTGAGACGATGGATTTACCAGCTGGATAGACATATTCAATCGGGTCCTCGATCGTGATTACGTGTTTTGATGAGTTTACGTTTATCTCGTTTATTATCGCAGCAAGCGTTGTGGTCTTTCCCTCGCCTGTTGGACCAGTCACAAGAATAAGCCCTTGAGAATACTTTGCAAAATCATGTACTACAGCCGGAAGCTGCAACTGATCCGCGGTCTTAATATCCTGACCGATTAACCGGATGGCTGCCGCAATATTGCCTTTCGTATAGTAGGCATTGATTCTGAATCTATTATTTTTATATTCATATCCAAAATCAATCTCTTTATTCGCAAAGAGATTCTCTTTTTGCTCTTCAGACAGGACAGTCAGAAGGAGGTTTTTGATATCTTCTCCTGTTAAAACAGGTGAGGTGCGGATAGGAAACAGATCGTTGTTAATACGTATTGTAGGAAAATATCCGGGGATAAGATGAAGGTCTGATGCGATTCGTTCTACGGTAAGGTCGAATAGTGAGTATATATCCATGTCTATTAACAATGTATCACACTTCAGCAACTCGTAGTATCTCTTCAATGGTTGTTAATCCTTCGAGTACCTTGAGATATCCATCCTGTTTCATGGTAATCATTCCCTCTTGCCGTGCTGTATTCTGAATATCGTTTGCGGATGATTGTTTAATTACCAGTTTTGATATTGATTGCGTAAAGTTAATAACCTCGAAGATAGCTATTCTCCCTATATACCCTGTCTGATTGCAGTCGGGGCAACCTTGGCCTTTTGTAAATGCCATCTCGTTTTGCTGGTACTGAACAGGCAGAAGATCTCCGAGCACTGAGCGGACATCGTTCTGCACTTCTTGCGGAGGTGTGTACTGTGTTTTGCAGCTATTGCAGACCCTTCTTACGATACGCTGAGCTATAGACGCATTCAGGACTGACGCAACAAGGAATGGCTCGCCGCCGAGGTCAATCAGACGGGGAACAGCGGTTGCTGCATCATTTGTATGCAGTGTTGAGAATACAAGATGTCCGGTGAGTGCGGCCTGAATGGCAAGCTGGGTTGTTTCTGTATCTCTGATCTCTCCGACAAGGATTATATTCGGGTCTTGTCTCAGAAATGCTCTCAGCCCGCTTGCGAATGTGAGACCAGCCTGCACATTGATCTGCACTTGGTTAATGCCTGGTATCTGATACTCAACCGGATCTTCAAGGGTTACGATATTGACTCCCGGCTTATTCAGTTTATTCAACATTGAGTAAAGTGTTGTTGTTTTACCTGATCCGGTAGGTCCGGTGACAAGGACTATTCCATATGGTCTTCCGATTGCCTCTTCTACTGCCTTAAACTGATTTCCACGCAATCCCAACTCGGTAAGAGTAGGAAGCCCTCCTGTTTTTTTGAGGAGTCTCATAACGATCTTTTCCCCATGAACAGTTGGCAAGGTGGAGACTCTTAAATCAACTTCCTCTGCGCCGAGTGTAAAACTGAATCTCCCATCCTGCGGTATACGTTTTTCATCAATCTTCATCTGAGATAGAATCTTGATTCTAGAGCTTAAGGATTCGTGAATGGACTTAGGGAGACTGAGTTTTTCCTGAAGGATGCCGTCGATCCGGTACCGTACCCGAGTCTTGACTTCTAATGGTTCGATATGAATATCTGAAGCACGGCTGCGTACCGCAAACTCGAGAATCGTATTTACAATCTTTGCAATAGGTGCCTCTTTTATCACTGTTCCCACCTCCTGAACAGCTACGGTAGGTTTTTGGTTTACCTCTTTCAGTGCCTCTTTTACCTCTGGAGAGAGACTCTGAGCGTATGACATATCTATTGCCTTTTTAATATCATCTGCGTATGCCAGCGCTACATGGATTTTTTTGCCTGTTTTCTTTTCAAGGAAGTCGATAAGGCTAAGATTGTACGGATCAACAGATGCAATAAGGATTGAGTTATCTTTTGCGTTGTAGTTTATGGGAATAATGAGGTACTTTCTTGCAATAGACTCCGAGATGAAGCCGAGTGCTTGTGGGTCTACCGCAACCGATGCGATATCTATTGAGGGAATTTTGGTAAGCTGGGAGATAGCAGCAAGTACGTCTATTTTTTTTAGATCCTGCTGTTGGAAGAGGTATGTGTCTATTGGTATATTTTTCTGTAGGCTTTCTATCTCGTATGTGTTTGCCTGTTCCTGTGTAACTACTCCGCTGCCGACAAGTACATCAAGTAGTGCTTTCGGGGGTAAATTCATAGAAATAATATAGATTCATTTTTGGTAAAATGCAACAAACGATATGCTTCCACTACTCTATATATCTCAACCCGATCACTGGGAAGCTCTTGCACAAAATCTTGCTGTCACCTATTCGTTATCACCCACGAGTATTACTACCATCGAGCCTGAAAAGAATGAACTCACTATATCCCAGATGAGAACGATGATCAAAGATATCTCGTACGCCCGCAATAAACCACACATGTTCGTAATCCACTCTTTTGATAGCGCGAGCAGTGAGGTTCAGAATGCGCTCCTGAAAACTGTTGAAGAGCCGCCTGAAAATGTTTTTATTGTTCTGTTTGCTCAACAGATTCATACGGTTCTACCCACAATCCTATCCCGTGTTACGGTACGCCGGGAATCGGAGACGAAAGGAGAGATGAAATATCAATTAACGGTCAATGCTATCTTTTCTGCTGATTCGTACGGTAAGGCGCTTGGAATTGATGAGATAAATAAGATAGACGTCAAACAGGCACAAGAACTTAGTAGAGAGCTCATTACAGAAGGACGAATGAGAATGATGCAAGGCACATTCTCCCCCACCGCTCTCAAGACACTGCTTGATCTCAGAAATCTTCTCCTTTCAAATAATCTGAATCCGCAGCTTGCGATAGACAGCATAGTGCTTGAGATTTTGAGGAAAAAGATGCATACATAGAATGTCCTCTTCACAAGTACTAATGAGATTTATCTACGCCGATTTTTTAATGTTCTTCATTATGAGTGACTTTGTGCATTTGGGTATCGCATGACTTTCTATCAACTTGCACTCGTTGGCCAATGTTGTACACTCATTACTAATGAACCAAGTAGAAACATTTATTTCTAACCAGAGAGCTGCAGGACTCTCAGATGAACAGATTAAACAGATGTTAGCTGCAAATGGTTGGACCCCGGCGCAGATTCAAACAGCGTTCCCTGTTAAACGTAAATTAAAGAGGAATCTGGTTGTCGGGGTTGTTTTCATCATATTCCTTATTTTCGTTACAGGAATGACAGTGCGCGCTTTTTTCTCTCAAGGTAAACAAGAACCGAAATCTGTTAACACCCTTGTCACTATTCCAACAGTTACTCCTACACCTGCTTTGTTGCCAGCAGTCGCGTATATCAAATATTCTAAAGAAGAGTTAAGTCGACATGGTAGTGAACGATCCGGACAGCTTATGTTATTCGACTTTTCATCTAAACAATCGTTCGCTCCCGAGCTGCCTAACAAACATACTGACGACTTCGGCAAAATTCTAAGCTCATGGTCGCCTAGTGGAAAAAAACTATTCATATTGGGCCTGAGAGAACTTTCGCTTCCACAGCCGTTATACCTCTACGATTCCGAAGCCAAGAAGCTCTCTTATATATTTGACACAAACACAATACCTGAACTCAAAGGGGACTATAGCAGTTTTAGTATGTTCTCTACATGGATGGACGATCAGCGATTGTTATACTCCAAGTCAGCTTCAGTGGACATAACCGGTAAGGTTGGCAAAGTTGTCACTCCTAAAATGTTAGTTCAAAGTAATGGGCGGTTAAAGGTTAATCAACCGATTGAATTAGGGAAAAGCAAACAATCCGTAACTTTAGATGGTAAACCTTTGCCGGATTTAAAGGGGATTGTCATGGGAATGACGAACAAATATATTGTTTCAATAGAAACACCTGAGAAAAAAAATCCTATTCTTGATCCTGATTTTCAAAAACGGCTGGAAAACGCCAAGAATGAAGAGGAGATTAAGAAAATAATCGATCAAGAGTATAAACCATCCGGGGATTCGACAGTGTATCTATATCTCCTATCAAATCCTAAACAAGTAACAACTATACCTTGGCAAGGTAACTCATGGAGTATTGTAATAGCAGAACCTCTTTACACAAAAAACAGTCTGATAGTACATGAAGTAGATAGCAATTACATGGCTTCGAAAAACCGATTTTCGATGATTAATTTGGACACTCCCAATAGTAGAAAAGTTATCACAGAAACAGGACTCCTTAATACAAATGAGTACATAACAGGCGAACAAAGTATAAACATTACTCAAGACGATCAATGGTTGGTGCTTATTCTGAATCCTGACACTCCCGACGATTCTGGACTTACTGGGAAAATCGTAGCTTGGAATCTAGATTCTGGCGAACAATTAGTAATTTGTGAATCAGGTTGTGCGAGTTTAAGAGTTTATAACAGAAATAAGCTAAGATATAGATAGTTTTTATTAAGACAGTAATAACATTAAACTAGTCCACTGTTTTGTTTTACTAGGTATTAGTAAGAGATAATCAAGTTTGTTGCTCCTTGCAATTATTCTAAAAAGAGATAATAATGAGGTAATGAAAGTAAATCAACGATCTGGGTTTACGCTTCTTGAACTGCTTGTCATTATAGCCATCATGGGAATATTAACTACCCTGGTACTCCCTAATTATCTCAACTCATTGAAACGGGGACGTGACAGTAAACGGAAGTCTGATATGCAGTCTATTCAACACGCCATGGAACAGTACTATCAAATGTGTAACTTTGTCTATCCGGTGATAGGGGTGAAGGGAACAGCCTTCCCTGCCACGATTGCAACAAATCCAGCTAACTGCACTGGTGCATTCTCATTTACTGTTCCGAAGGATCCGCTTAGCGGATCATATGTATGTGAGGCTACGAATGGTTGTACAGAGAGTGACTATACAGTCTGCCCTCCAGGAAGTATTGCGAATAGGTTGGAATCTGAAGACTGTTCAACTCTGAACTGCTGCTTGTCACAGCAGCAGTAATGGAGTGAGTACCCTATAAGAGGCGTGTGCGCCGTAGCGGTAGACTTAACGGTTTGAAAAGATGGATATGGCTGAAAGATGTGGATAATTGAATACATAACAATTATCAAATTTGATATTACAACTCGTAACAAAGAAATAAATATGGACAATGCAAATAAAAGGTTTGGTTTTACCTTAATGGAGATATTAATAACGATAACCATCATGAGTCTCCTTGGAGCGGTAGCGTTCACTTCGTATGGTGCTCTTTCAAAGAGTGCTCGGGATTCAAAAAGAAAGAGCGATCTCGAACAGATGAGGGGTGCATTGGAGATATATAAGAGTGCTAACGGAACCTACCCCACTACAAGCAGCAGCTGGAGCGGTATCTGTTCTAATGTGGGTTCTAAGACAGACTCGGGTGCAAGCGGGTATATTCCGAACCTCGCACCAGCATATCTTCAGAAACTGCCGCATGACCCGAAAGAAAGCAAGAAGAATAATAATAGTTCATACCCTGCTTCCTGTACCGATCCGAACTGGAACTGTTATATGTACTACTCAAATGGCACTGAATACAAACTCATTGCCCACTGCACCCCAGAGAATCCGGTAGACAGCACCAGTCCGTATTACGATCCAACCAGAACATTCACTGTTTCAGGTAAGTCGTACAGCTATTCACTGCAAGTTTCTTCCAGTCAAAATGCATACCAGAACTTTTAGGGATGCGTTTACGCTCATCGAGATTATTGTCGTTGTGAGCATCATCTCAATCTTAACCGCATCCGGCATGGCAGCATACAATCGATTTTCTGATGAACAGAAATTGACGACGGAGACAAAGAAGATCGTTGATGAGATTGATCTGCTCCGTAAAAAAGCGCTTGCAGGAGAAAAGTCTGCAATCCAAGGAGAGTGCGAGGGCGATCTTCTTTTCCAGTCACTTGCACTTGATGGAACGCAGGTTTCAGATTATCGTAACTGTTCTGATACCGGTGAGGTCCTCACGAAACGGTATAATCTGGCAGGAGATGGTATGGTGAGCGTGGTGAGTGTAAATGTGGTCCGAGCTAGCGGTACGGTCGAGACGATATCACGCCTACGGTTTGCTCCCCCTTATGCAACTATGTCTGCAGTTACTTCTCTCGGTACAGACACGGTATTTGCGCCCCTCGACAGCTTAAAAATAACCATAAAAAGTAACAATATAAACAAGTGCATACAGATTACCGTAAATCCAAGCGGGGTTATCAGCGAGGGAAACAAGTATGACTGCTAAACCATTAAAGGAGGCATTTTCGCTTATTGAGGTCCTTGTCTTTATCTCAATCATGAGTCTTTTTTTTGTTATTGCCGTTTCGGTCACCTCTACATCGGTTAAGTACATGAGTTATAACGAGCACAAGATTCTTGCAACAAAACACGCCGAGGATCTTATTGAGTGGTTGCGAGGGGTAAAGGATGAGAACTGGAATACCTTTGTGCAGAGGGCGGGCACAACTCTTGTGCCAAAAAGCTACTGTTTTAATGATAAGCTGTCCGCGTTTGGCACATTCCCCAGCGCTCCCTGCGGGGTAAATGACTATTCAGGCATAGTTGGTCTACAGCCCCCGATCTTTAAACGTGAGGCTCAGCTTATTGTCAATGGAACCGGACAGGTCAGAGTCGAGGTGTCTGTTAAATGGAAAGAGGGAGCGACTGAGTATCAGGTACCGTTAAATACCGTTTTTAGCATATGGGAGTAAAAAAAGGATTCACTTTTGTTGAGCTTTTAATTGTAATTTCGATAATCGGTATCGTGCTACCTGCTTTTTTTGGCATTATCTTCGTGCTTCTCCGGCAGCAGGTACTGGTATACCGGCTTTCAGAAGTTAAAAGACAGGGTGATTACGCATTAAACCTTATGGAAAATACGATTAGAAATTCGGCAGTAAGCGTACATAAGGACAGTACGCTGCAGGAGGATGATCCGCCTGCTATTTTGAATAATCGTTTGTGTGATACGACACTGCTTGATACCATCTACCCATCATCCCCGGCGGTACGGTTCAAGGATAAGTATGATAACTGGTTCTACTATGGTCTTTCATCTGAAAAGATTGCCTCAAGCTCAGGCAGAGGAGGTTCAGCGATAAATACTGCAGAGCTCACCAATGGCAGTGCATCCATCACAAATCTGTCTATTACCTGCCGTCAGTCAACTGATTTTTCGACATCCGTGGTTGGTATAGAGTTTGATATCGGTTACCGTTTAGCCAACGGTATTACACCAATGCCGGAAGAAAGGGCAACTCTGCATTACCAGACGAAGATTAAACTGAGGACGGATTAGTACTTGACTAAGGAGCAGTAATTATCCATACTGAATTACATGAACATACTGTCCCTCTATATTGGTGATAATTTTCTTCGTATGTCTTCGTCGGGGTATAAGGGTGGAGTGATAAGCGTTGATGCTCTTGCAATGGCGGATGATCTGCCGATGATTTATTCCATGCTGAATGATAAGACGATAAATACAGTCAGCAAGAAGATTGAGGAGTGTTACAACTCAATGAAGGTGCAGACCAAGAATGTCAACATTATTCTCCCCGACAGTTTTACATTCTCCCAAATCCAGGAGATGCCACGTTTAAAAGAAAAAGAGCTTCTTTATGCAATCAAGTATCAGGCCGATCAGTTTATTCCTCTTCCTCTTGAAGAAGCTTCGCTTGATATTGAGATCTTAGCGGAAGACCCGGGGGCGAATAAGCTGCTGGTACTCATTGTTGCAGCGTCAGAGAAGATGATTAGCACTATCACTCAGATGGTTGAACAGGCTGGTCTTGTTCCGATCAGTATAGAGAATGAGTTAAGCTCTATTGGAAGGTTTGTTGGCAGCACTGCAAAATCTACTGCATCTGGTTCCATTATTTTGAATACCGGGTATTCTACCTCTTCGCTTTATTACTTTAATCCGGATAAAAAGCTCATCACCGACTCATATACCGTACGTATAGGTGTTGATCTGTTCGTACGCGAGTTGAAAGCTAACTTGAATATTGATACGAAAAAGGCCCTAGATATTTTGCGGACAATAGGCATGTCGCAGAATGCTTCAGTTAATGTTGCGGAGATTGTAGGTCCTGCGCTGAACGATTATATCCGGGAAGTTGAGAAGTTTGTTATTGCAATGAAAGAAAAGTACCAAAAGCCCATTACAGAACTGTCCTTTTTTTCTTCCAGCATCTCGATTCTTAACTTTGATCAAAAACTATCATCTGGTCTTGGATTAACTGCAAAGCCGTATGATATTAGTACTCTTGTATCAAAGTCGCCGATTACCACGTCTCTTCCTTCCGGAATACTACCAACGTTTGTTAGTACATTTGGGGGTTCAATGAGATGAGAAGGCGTATCAATCTCTTAAAAACACAGCCAAAGTACGAGAAATATCTACGATATTTCCGGTTTATTAGATACGGCGCATATATCTCATCGGCAGCGTTTCTTCTTACGGTTTTTGCATTGTTTCTCATTCTTCTCCAGAAAAATGACCAGTACAACATGAAGGTATCACGACGGCAGGAGCTCATCGATTTTCTCTCTTCAAATCAGCAGCGTGAGGCTGATTTTCTCGTGTTTGGCAATAAGCTTCTCCAGACCTCAACATTCATGAAAGACGATGTTAACTTTTATCCATACTACAATATTCTGAGTGAGAGCCTGAAAGATGCGAGCGATGAGGCTCGATTTGTATCTTTGGTAATTACGAATAAGAAGGAGGTAGAGTTTGTAGTGCAGGTAGATTCATACGCATCCCTTTTCTCGTTTTTTAAGTTTGCTGAGTCAGATAAGTTTTCGAAGTTTTTTGATCAGCTTACCCTTTCGCAGCTTGATCTCGCAGAGACTAAAAAGAATTACTTAGTTACCTTTAAAGGAAAATTTAAAGATGAATACCAAATTAAAAATTGATCCATTCGTTTTCCGGTTAATTAAGGAAAATGGTGCCTATCTTACCGTTATTGGCACTGCTGCTATTCTTATCCTCGTGGCGTTTATACTCTTTGCAGTCAAGATAGTAGATTATCAAACCCAGATCGCAGCGATTGAGACCGAGGCCGCTGAGTTAACAAAGAAACGGGACATCATCCGCTATAGCGACATTCTCGCTGAGGGTGGTATTGATGTACAGAGAATGAGCACCTTACTGTCCCTACTCACCCCCAATCAGGAAGATTATTTCAGTATCTTATCTGCCCTTGACCGTTTATCTGCAGACACCGGTTTTATTGTCAAGTCATACACCATTAATCTCTCTACAAAAGACCCCAAGAAACTCTCTCTTCAGATTGTCGGTAGCGGAGACACGCAAGCATTTTTATCGTTCTTAAAGTCATATAACTTTGGAGGCGGGAGGCTTATGACAATGGATAAGATTAACTTCGAGTCTGCGGGTGCAGAAGAGATTAAGCTGAGTGTGAACTTCTATACTGCAGGAAACAAGAAGCTTGCCCCCATCACCTCAACGTTTAGTGGGAAGGATATTGAGATGTTGAAACGTATCAAAGCCACTATGGGTGAGATGTCTGCTCCTGTTGATACAGGTTCCAAAACAATCTACTACGAGACGAAGAGTAATCCGTTTTAATGAAGGAAATGATGAAGTTGAGATAATTAGTACATTTTTATCGCCGAATAGGAGTTCACAATCCCATATGTATTTGATTTATTTGGTATCATTGCCGAATGATAAAAGCTATTCTCTTTGATGCAGACGGGGTACTCATTAATAGTGAGAGGTTTAGCGTTCAGCTTGTTAGAGACTACGGAATTTCAACAGAAAAGACACTGCCCTTTTTTAATGGCATATTTCAGGACTGTATTACTGGAACTGCTGATTTAAAAGAGGTGATTGGGCCATTTTTAACAGAATGGGGATGGGAGAGATCGGTTGATGAGTTTCTTGATTATTGGTTTAAATCCGAACATCAAATAGATCAGCCATTGATTGAGTATATCCAAACCATACGAAAAGCTGGAATAAAATGCTATATAGCTACCAATCAAGAAAAGCATAGAGTCGCATATATGCTTGATCGAATGGGATTTAAAATATCGTTTGATAAAGTATTCGCTTCTGCGCATTTGGGTTACAAAAAACCAAGTCGAGATTTTTATCAACAACTCATGCACAAGCTCCCAAGCATTCAAAAATCTGAAGTACTATTTTGGGATGATACGGATGAAAATGTTGACGCTGCCCGACAGTTCGGGATAAGTGCCGAATTATATACGAACTTCAGAGAGTTTCAAAACAAACATGAAGAAGTATCTCGGTTGAGTTATAGACTTATTTTTTAAGAAGTTTTTTCCCTAACAGTTTTCTTACTCCTTCAGATAGCTCAGCACCTCTTTGAAGCCAGTAGCGAACACGCTCTTCATTTACTTGAACAGCGTTCTCTTTAAGATGCGGATTGTAGGTGCCCATATTCTCGATATAGTTGCTTTTCGGTTGCTTTGTTTTATCCATTGCAACAATTCGGTATGATGCAATTCCTTTTTTTCCCGTTCTGGAAAGTCGTATAGATAGTGCCATAGATAGTTTCTAATCGTATCACACTTATTTCATATTTTCAATTGCATTCTGAGCTGCGGCCTCTTCAGCTTCTTTTTTTGATCTTCCGGTGCCGGTGCCGATAACCGAACCATTGAACGTTGCATTAATGGTAAAGGTTCGCATGTGTTCAGGCCCCTCCTCTTTTGTTACGATATACGAGGGAATCTGCTTGTGGACGGCTTGAAGCAGTTCTTGAAGTCTGCTCTTTGGAGATAGATACAGCTTATTTGATATTACACTCTCAAGTTTGTCGGTAAAGAGAAATGAGGAGACAAAGCCATATGCTTCATCGAATCCTTTTTGAAGGAAGATGACCGCGATGAGAGCTTCAAACGTATCTGCAAGAATGTTCATATTTTGTCTGCCGTTCTCCTGCTCCTGACCCTTTGAAAGTCTCAGATACAGCCCAAGGTTAAGTTTTTGTGCTGCCTCAGATAGGCTCTCAGTTCTGACTATAGATGCCTTAATGTCAGTGTAGTCCCCTTCTCTCAGCGCTGGGTAGTTCTTATACAGGTATATAGATGTGACTAGTGATAGAACACTATCTCCTAAGAATTCAAGCTTTTCATTTGAAGAGAGATGGTGGTTTTTATGTTCGTTTAAAAAGGACCGATGAATAAATGCATTTTCAAGCAGGTCTCTATCGGGAAAGGCAATATGTATCTGTTCTTCCAACGAAGTGAATGCACTATTCATGATTAGGTTCAACATCTTGTAATACCTTACCAAGAACTGCGTTTACAAATGCGTACGATTTCTCGCCTCCGAGCTCTTTTGCAAGTTCAACTGCCTCATCGATGACAACCTTTGGAGGAAGCTTTTTTTCGACTGTAAGCTCATATACGCCGAGACGGAGAATGGAAAGGTCCGTCTTTGCAATCTTATCAGTAGAGAATTTTTCTGAGTGCCTATTTATCAGTTCATCAATCTCAACTAAATGTTCAATAATTTGTTTGGTTCGTTCGTCTTCAGGATCGGGCATCGAAGAAAAATCGTCTGCAAAAGACCATGCATACAGGTTCTGTACTATTTTTGTTCTTCGTACATGACGTTTATCCATATTATTTCCCACAGGACTTACAGAGAAGGTGAGGGACTTTCTTTTTGCCGCAGCTTTTACACTCGACAAGAGATGGAAGAGCTTTTTGTTTTGTTGCTTTCCGTTTACCTTCTCTCATACTTGAGTGCTTACGTTTCGGTTGAGGTGTCATAGTTTGTATTACTGTTAACAAGAAGAATTGTACAGAGAAGGAGGCATATTTGCAATCGGACTAGTCTCTACTTACGAGAGAGGGGCTTTTTTTTGCAACTTCTTCTTCAAGCACTGGATAATCGGAGAGCCGATAAGTAGTGATAAATTCTTTAACTGCAGATTGAACAGTCTGCAGGAGTTCGTAATCCATAAGGTCGGCAATTGCAAGTTCGAAAAATCCATGCTGGGAGGTGCCGAAGATATTTCCTGACCCCCTGAGCTTCAGATCATACTCAGCAAGCTTCATGCCGTCTTGGGTTGATGCGAAAAAGTTGAGCTTTTCCTTTGTTTGCAGACTCTGAGATTCCGAAAAAAGATAGCAGTATGACTGCTTGTCCCCTCTTCCCACCCGGCCTCGCAGCTGATGGAGCTGTGCAAGTCCAAATCTGTCTGCCGCTTCAATGACAATTACGGTCGCGTTTGGTATGTCTATCCCCACCTCAACGACAGAAGTAGTAACGAGCACATCATACTTTTTTTCTTTAAAATCACTCATCACTTGTTCCTTTTCTTTTGAGCTCATCTTACCATGCAGTAATCCCACTTTTTTTGGTGCAAACACTTGAGACAGATTTTCATATTCCTTAGTAGCTGCTCTCACAGATTTCATCGTATCGATCTCGGACTCCTCTATGAGTGGACATACAACAAATACTTGTATACCGTATGTATCTATCTGTTCAGCAATCCAATTATATGCATTTTGCCGCTTGAAGCTTGGGACCACATGTGTCTTTATCGGTAGCCTGCCTTTGGGCAGCTCATCTATTACCGACAGATCAAGTTCACCGTAGAGGGTGAGCGCAACCGTTCTGGGGATTGGAGTAGCAGTCATTGTTAAAAGATGAGGGTGAGCGCCTTTTTCCCGTAAGACTGCCCGCTGTTTTACACCGAAACGGTGCTGTTCATCAACTACAATGAGTCCAACATCTTCATAGATCGCCTTATCAGACAACAAAGCATGCGTGCCTACAATAATGTCAAACTGTGACTCTTTCTTTTTCAGATCTTTCACAGATCCGGTTTGGAGAGCAATCTTAACTTTAGTTCCCTGAAAAATGGATGAGATGGTTTTAAAGTGCTGTTGAGCTAGTATCTCAGTCGGAGCCATGATGAGTGTTCGAAAGCCTGACAGATATGCGTAGTATGCTCCGATTGCTGCAACGACCGTTTTACCTGATCCAACATCCCCTTGGAGAAAGCGGTTCATAGGTGTCTTTTTTTTAAGGTCTATGCAAATTTCATGCACCACTCTCTGTTGTGCATTAGTAAGGATGAAGGGAAGGGTTTGAATGAACTTATCAAGTTTCATTAATGTCTTCTCGTCTGTTGAAAACGGGTGCGTCACCTTTTCCTCAAGCCACAGTTTTTTTACCAGTGCAGATGATAGCTGTAATACGAAGAGTTCGTCGAACGAGAGCCGGTAACGAGCTTTTTTCTCTTCTATCACCGAGGACGGAAAGTGAATTTGGGAAAGAGCATTCCCCTCGTTTATTAGCGAGTAATGGGACACAATGTCTTTAGGTATGGTTTCATAGTCCGAAGGAATAATCGAGACCGCCTGTTTTATCTTTTCCCTGAGGAGTCTTGAAGAGACACCATTCTTTTCTGGATAGGTAGGAACAAGGC
>CAZLAJ010000011.1:0-18121 GCA_964557525.1 uncultured Gammaproteobacteria bacterium
AGAATGGTGCGCGCTTGGATGGGAAGAGATCCATGGCCGATTGTTTGGTAGTCGCGTCTGAGAAAGAGATGAATAAAGTTATTAGGCGTAATTGCGACATCCCAGTTAATAATTGGATGGAAAGAAGCTACAATAGGGACGTATAAATATATAGCAAGCCCCGCAAGCAAGAGCCCAAATGCGATAATGACATCCTTTATGTGGGAGAAGAGGTATCGAATACGTGAAAGAACAAGGATGAGGAGACCGGGGAATAACAAGACAATTGTATGATGGTGGGTCATTGCAAGACCTGTGCTGAACCCCAGCAGATAGAGCCATTTCACCTTTTTTGTATCGTAAAATAGGTACGTGAGATAGTAGAGGAGCAGTATAAATAGGTTATTTATACCAAATACTTCAGGTAATTCTGCATGTAGCCAGAAGAGATATGAAAAAGCGAGGATAGATATAGAGAGTAAAGAGATGAAGGCGCTCTTAGTAAATTGTCTGCTCCATAAATATAAAACGATGAGTCCACCTAAGCTGCCGAACATTGATATCAGTCCTGTTTTGGTGACCGGAGGCAGAGGTAGAGGGATGTGGTTAATGAGACATCCAAGGAAACTAAACAGAGGATATCCAGGGGGATGGGCTACACCGCACGTGTAGCCTGCTGTGACAAGTTCGCCAACATCTCCACTATAGATGTCTCTCGTGAGGCTTGTGAAGTAAACAACCGAGATGAAGATAAAAAGCACGAATACGGCGATGCGCGATCCGGAAAGGTTGGGTATGGTGCGTTTGCCTACGGTATTCATGCTGTAAAGGTATAGTATATCGCAGATAAGAGAGAAACGGTTTAAAAAATTTCCTGCCAGCTCGTGATTGTCATAACTCCGCCCGAATCGGTGACTGTTGCTTGGATTTTGCGTTGATAGTTGCCATTTTTTGCATCGGCTGTAATTGTTTTAGTCGTTGTGCCTGTAAGGGTGATCGTAACAGTGCCTGTCCCTATGGTTAGTGTCTCGCCAGTATATGCAGCGTCACGTAGGTACCGAATAAGTGCATTTTCTATTCCGCTCTCCGCCATGTTGTATGTAATGAGTCCCTCCTGAAACTTTGATGCTTTAATATTGCCGGATATTACGAGCGATACTGCGGTAGTCGTTATCGCCACTCCGACAATGATAAACACAAGAAGTACAACCAGCATCTGCCCGGATTTATATGTATGTTTTATCATTATTTTCTTAACCCAACTGTTGTTGAAAAATCTTTTATTTCATAACCTTTGTTTGCGCGAGTTGTGCTCGTCAGGGTGAATGACATGGTTATTGTTGAGCTTGATCCGACAAGTCCGTTCCGCGTAAACGAGAGATTAGAGATATTGGAGGATTCGCTATTTAGTACGCTAGATCCGAAATTATTTGTAAGTTGTAATTTGTTGCTTGCTATTTGATAGGTATAGGTTACCCCCCCAATTACAAGAAGAAGGGAAGACGAGGAGGATCCCGAGGTGGGTGGAGTGGTAATTGTATCTGCACGGCTTATGTCATAAAACATCCGCGCAAGTAGGAAGTCTCCATCCTGTTCTATAGCTGATTTTGATTCTGCTTCAAGCCGCGAATCAATTATCGATGAAAAGAGTGCAGTCATAGAAACGAGGAGGACAGAGAGAAGTCCCATATAGATGAGCATCTCAACGATAGTAAAACCCTTCTTTTTTATGCTTGCTTTCATGGTGAATAATTGACGGTAATATCCTGCAACACAGGCGTCGTATTGTAATCGGTCGTTGTCATAAATGTTTTATACTTAAAACATCGACCTGGATTAGTATAGTTTCCGTAGTCTCCCATTTTTATCCCTCCCGTTGTATTAGTGTAGTACGTGCTTGCAGTTCCATCGGGTCCGATAAAGTCGTATGTTGCATTCGCACAGCTTCCGTTTATCGCGTTAGCCACTGCAAACTGAAGTGATAGAGTGGTGTTTGTCGGGGAGGTGAAGTTGACAGAATAACGGTTAAATGCGCTACTAAACTGGGTATCCAAATATGCAGAAGTCATATCCCCTTCGCCTACATATGTACCATCTGGTCCTCCTTGGATAATTTTGAGCTGTTTATCCATGGTGTTTGCTATCATGTACACAAATGTGTCATGGTCGGCCTCTACCACATAGGTAAGGTCATTAAACCCAGAGGGGAAGTCGAGTCCTCCGCAGTAGTTAGGAGTTGCCTCATTGTCGATATTCAAGACTTGATATTCTTGTGGGTTGGTTGCGTCTGCCGGAAAGCCATCTTGTCCTACAACGACTGCCCTTTGACCATTTAACACAGTAAGTGAGCGACGGGGAAACATCTGTATATTGGTGCTGTTCCCTGAATAGTAACCACTTGAGGGGCCGGTAGACGGACTTCCGGAAAGGAATGAAGGCGCGCTCTTATTGGATGTATTTATTATGTATAGTTGATAGCTGTCTGGCTGTCCATCATTGTTGCCATCAACCCCTCCATTTGAAGAGATGTATGCGCGGCTTCCATCCGCGGTTGCAAATACCGAGTTTGCTGATTCCTGCGTGCCGGACCGGGAGTTAAAATCGTAGCTCCCTACCCGTTTCCATCCGCTGTTCCCCCCGCTGATTCTGCCGCAGCTACTGTTATTAATTCGTGGACTGGAGCTATTCGTGGGCACACTGGATACATTGATGATATTGAGCTCAGGGTTCGCCCCTGCTCCAACAGCGGCATATACATATGTATTTGTGCCTACTTTTACTGGGTAGATATCACTGACACCGTATTTAGCTACTGCACCTCCATCCATACATCCCGTTTGTCCTGCTGATTCCGATTGGAAATTTGCTCCTGTGTTTCCTGCTCCATATTTTGTGATGCGGCTTGTTGTTGGATTGCAGTCATATCCATCCATCTCAATCCGGCATCCAACCATATCGAGCCCACTCGAAGTGGTTTTTGTGTCTATGTTTGCAAGATCGAAAACATAGAGATAGCCTCCAGATGCAAGATAGCCTTTGTTATTAAGCACAGCAAGGGAAACGCCACCATAGCCGTAGGGAGAATAGTCCTGATTGGGAGTTGAGGTTGTGTTACCCTGGTACATCCGAGTATTAAAGAACGTCCAATATTTGTATATTTTATTCGTTGGATCTTGAAAGGAGTCGTTTGAGCCGTCGCTTACCTGTATTGCAATTACTTCTTTATCAGGCAGGTTTGTAGCAATGAGCGCATACACCTTATTAGCAGCAGATTTATAGTATTTAATGTCGTTGGTGATAAATGAATTATCTATTCCAATGCTGGAGGGTATGTATTGGGGCGCACTATACTGTGCTGCGTCCAGTGTGAATATTCCTCGTAAACTTGATATAGGAGGATCTGTATTTGCTGTCACGTTAATATATGCCATCTTAGCAGAGCTAGTTGCGTAAGGGCCCGTTGCAACAAAGACATCATTAGGTGAGGTGATAGATGCACTCGCTGTTGCATCTACAGAAACGGGTGGTCCGTCGGGAAGATCTATCGTGGACGCAGAGAATTCTGGTGAGCACCACTTAGCCTTTGTATTATTGCCAAGCGTTACCTCTCCGCCGGAAGTATTCGTGGACTGTGTTTGGTTGTGGGTGTTAGTAGTGAACTGAGCAGCCGTGGACTGTGAGTACACCAAGTTATCCATATAGCGAGTGAGATAGAGAGTGGAACTGATGGAGGTGGAAAGGGGACTGCTCCATGAAATGGTGATGGTCACTTTTTTTGATGAGGGATCTCGAGTTCCTCCAGATGAGACAATTGCACCTGTAGCCGGATCCCTGTTTACATCTTCTACTAAAACTTGTCTCGTAAATCCATTTACAGTATCGCTTCCATTGGTTAAGGTCCAGTTGGTTCCAGATAAGGTAGGATGGTAGGTTCCATTTGCTGGAAGATTTGTCCATCCTTGATTTCTAATACTGCGGACTGCGTCTTGAAGCTGTTTTAATTTCGTGATGGCTTCTACTCGTTGTGTCTGTTGTGCTCGACCATCTCTACTTGCGAGCAATCCTGTCAGGAGGGCGGGAAGAACGATGGCAGTGATAGCCAGAGCGATAAGAAGTTCAACTAATGACTGTCCGGATTTATTTACCTTTTGGTCAATGAGCATGTTAATTAGTTGAGACAACAACTCCATAACGGTTTAAAGTGAGTACATTTTGTTGACCAGATGATGTATTCGTTAAGGTGATTGTATTTTGACCGTTGACATAGCTCATAATCTCGCCGGTCACACCAGAAAAAACGACCTGTGTATTTGCAAATGTTGTGGTAAGTTGAATGGGGGAGCTTGCGGTAATAATGATATTTGAAGAGTCATTTGCGTTATATACCGTCCCATGAAACATAATATACCGGGACTGTTCGATGCGGATACTGTAATGATCATGCGTAGCTCGTCCTTCGGTATCTCCAACCATTGCTTTAAGCTGCTGTTCTTTTAGATCAGCGATAAGTTTATCTTTGCTCAACGCAAGGTAATTAGCATGCTGTACGGTTGCAATGTTTGTAGTTGCCACGGTGATAAGGGCGGCGGTGAGGCTGATTACCAGAGCGACCTCGATCATTGTGTATCCTGCCTTTCTCAGAGATAATTTTGCTGGCATATATATCATCATACCAACATTAGCGTTTTGGTACAGCACATGCGCTTTCATTTTGCATTTCATTACGCTTATAATCGAGATATGGAGAAGAATGAGAGCATTAGGGATGAAATACTTCAGTTATTGTTGCACCACCTAGGTGAAAAAGTAAGTGCATCTTATTACAGCCACTATGCAGATGAAACCTTACCAATCTATGTTCATCATGCCTATGTCCTTTTGTCTTCCCTTATTGGTGAACAGAAGTCAAAGGATGAGATAGATACTATTCTGTTAAAACATTCACTTTATTCAATTAGCTATGCATAAACGAATATTACTCGCAAGTCTTTTTCTGTACTATCTTGCTGTTCTTGGCATCTATTTCTTTTTGCCAGATAGTACTCTCAAATTGACCCTACAGTATATTGTCACTCTTTCTTCACTCATTGTTGCAGTTTTTGCAGGCACCTATTCGCTTGTCGAGTACGGGTTGCATGCGCCAAAATCACTCACTCTTTTGTACCTTACTTTAGGAATTGGGTGCTGGTTTATTGGTGAGTCTATTTGGACATTCTATGAAATAAGCGGCACTAATCCATTCCCTTCTATAGCGGACATGTTTTACATACTTGGATATCCCTTGATGCTTGCTGCATTTTTACAGGAAATAATCGCAGCAAAGGTCAATTGGAATGGAGTAAGTAAGAGTCTTCTGTTTCTGTTGACACTGGTGTCTATTCTTTTGGGGCTCGCTGTTGGATATTTTGGTATCTTTGTTGCGTATTCTCCTACAGTTCCGTTGTTTAATAATGTAGTGGCGATGGGATACGGGATCGGGGATCTGGTGTTAATCGTCACATCAATGGCTCTTCTGATTCTCGCCTGGGAATATCGTGGTGGCGAACTGTCGGGGATCTGGATGTCTCTTTTTTGTAGTTTTGTACTCGTGTTGTGTGCTGATCTTGCGTTTATCTTGTTTAACAGTATGTATGACAAGGTGGGCATTATCCGAAGTTTGACAGACAGCATCTTTATTCTTTCATATTTATTGTTCGCATACGCGCTTCTTAATTATGGATTTACCCTCCAACAGGCGCAGACATACTTGAAAGAAAAGACTCCAAAAAAGCACACGTAAGACACTTATTTATCTCTATCCATACGCTTACAATAGATTTAAGAAACTTACATAAAATGTGTTTAGCGTTTTATTGAAATATACATGAGCACAGTTAATGAGATGGAGAAAACAAATATTGCACCCTACTCCTCTTGGACAAAGCCCTTGCTGTGGGGAGAAGGAGTTCGAGCTGCACTGTGCATGTTGCCAATGGCGGTCTCGTTTATACTAGGGAACTTCAGTTTAATGATTCCGCTTGGACAAGGAGGATTCTATTATTCATCTTTACCTCTTCCTGAATCGCGCGGTAAGCGCCTATTGGTCGGTTTTCTTTTGATTGGGCTTGGATTGGGATTCTATCTGATGGGCGGAAACGTGTCAACCAATTTGTGGTTGGCTGTTTTATTTTCATTCGTCGTGGGTTTTAATCTTGTAGTGTTGGTGGGTTGGGAGGTATTGGGGCTGGTGGCTCTCAGCTATGTCACCGTGTACTCAGCCGGACTCAATACTGGCGATCCGCAAAAAGCACATACATACTTTTTTGCATTTATCTTATCCATTATGTGGGGTTTGCTTTTGTCTTTGTTACCGACATGGAAAGGGCAAAAGAGTGTTGTTAGTGAACCACCTACAAAACGCACTCTTGCGACAACTGGCATTAGGATGGGAGTGGGCATGGCCGTCGCAGTTGCAGTTGCAGGTGTATTGGAGTTCAGTAAGTTAGGGTGGGCCCCAAGCGGAGTTGCAAACTCAGTGAGATTTGACTGGGAATCTAGCAAGATAAAAGGATTTTTGCGAGGCGCTGGTACAGTGGGAGGAGCACTACTTGTTATTGTTATATTTCTATTCACGACAAACATTGTCTATCTTGCGATTATTTCGTATGTTTCTGGAGTATTAAACGGTCTTTTTAAACAAACGAAAATTGGAGCCATGCCTTTTTTCTATACAGCTACAATCCTCATTATTTACAGTTTGGGAGACATATCAAAAGGACCGGAACTTGCAATACAGAGAATTATCTACAACTTACTAGGTGTTTTTATTGCGCTGTTTGTCGTATGGTATCCTTTCCCAATTATCATGAAAAAATTGAACAACGCGATAAAAGTAGAGTAAGTATTGTTTCTACGGATTCTTCACGTAATTTGGCTGTTTTTTGATAGCGATAAGAACGACGTTAGAAACCCAAAAAGCACTGCTGAACAGTGAAATGGCTACAATCAATGCTCCATCGTACAACACGGTCTCTTTTATACTACATTCATTCATTGTTGGGATAATGGTTGATGATGTATCGATAAGACATCCATAATCAAAGAGGGGGAATCCTTTCGAAGTAACATAGGTTGTAATTGGTTTATAGAGAAGCAACGCAAAGATAAATAGAGCAACAAACTTAAGTTTATTCCACATAAAAAGTTTTGCAAAGTATGGTTTGTCGCCATATCTCTTTATAACGATTATTTTTATTAAAAGGGAGAGAATTAGCGTTACTGATAATTGCGTAAGTTCGGTTAATCGATACGAGTGAGTTGGAGCGGAGTGGTAGTATCTATATCTCCACAGTTCTGCATACTGATTCTGATCAATCGTGAGATTAAAAATATCAAGAGAAAGGAAAAAGACTATGGGCAATACAGAAAGGAGAAAAATCATAAACATATAAATCTTTCTCATCGATGTACAATATATACTTATTCTAGTATGGTTGCAAGATGGAGAATAGATAGAGAACGAATGATTTACCTTCCTGCATACCGATTGAGGTTCTAAGTTAGAATTTAGCACTTTAATTATTATTTAATACTTATGGCACTTATTTACGAGACAATAAATTTCATATTAGAGACAAGAGAAAAACCATTTGTTGATAGATTAGAAGGAGGACACGTTCGTATTTGGTCAAAAATGAAAGTTTCAGATAGGACAGAGCTTTCTCCTGAGTCAGCGATAGAATATATGAAACTTTCGATGGTTGCGGGTGAGGCTCTTACTATAGTGATGAAAAGACAAGGTGTTGACATTGGAATAGTGAATTATCAAGAAATGGGGAATTGGAGTGTTTTTAAGCCGGATGGTACGACTATGCATATGCACATCTTCGGACGAGCAAAAACAGCAACTATTCAAAAGTATGGCGAAGCGGTGCTTTTACCACAAAGGGAAATGGGATTTTATGATAACTTCAAACCATTAAACGAACAGGACATAGCAGAAATGAGAAAAGAGATTCAGAGACTCCTAGTAACTGAGAAGTATAAAAACTTTAAAAGTACTTTCTAAGCATTAAGACACATTCCAATACAACAGATATAGCACTAATATTTTTCCCTGAATCCCTCGTTGCAACAAGAAAGGCTTATGAAATAACGTAAATTGTTATGGTCACCAGTAGACTGAAAATTATTTATTATTCTACTATTTTTGTTTCAATTCTTGCGTCCACTTCGGCATTTGGATCAGGTATCCACACTTTTTTTGGTATTGCTTTATAAAAGCGATAGACTTTGCCTGATAATAAACTTCTTAAACCTTGACCAAATTTGCCGGACGCCTGTCCGTAAGGATATTTTCTATTGAAATATAGATAGGTAACGGATGGATAATTTTTAAATGGTACTTTTGAGACTGTTGCTTCTATTTGTAATCCATTACCTTCACCCCAATTTTGATGTGAATCAAATATGGCAAAAGATATATTTGGATTGTTGAGTATATTCTGTTGATGTCTAGAGGACGGGAGTGATGCCCAATAAAAATTATAATCTTCATCAACTACGTATGCTACTGTGGATGCCCAGGCTTTCCCTGTAGAGTCGCAACTGGCAATAGTGAGATATTGGTTTGAGTGAATTATCTCTAGCACACTCTCTTTTAACTCATGCATATGACATTCAATTTTAGCATCTCTGAAGAAGTAATATTGCCTCAATACTGATTGATGGTGTAATTGAGCGCAATTAATATAGACACGATTAGTATCTAATACGTTAGCTTATAACTTGAAGAAGTAAGGCCAGATTTTAATGTATTGTATTTATGCTGTTATTAAAAGCAAAGAAAGCCGCACGGTAAATCTCCCTCGAGATACCACCCGCCTTTATATTCAACTATTTTTATAGTTTTGCCTGGCGAAGTTTTACATATTCCATAATTACTTTTTCGTTCAAGGAGGACGTTACATCTTCTAAAGGCATAATAATTTTCAAACGTGCTATGTGCTTGATGTAATGTAATTACATATTTAACCATTACAACAATACTAAATACGATTATTCCAATAAGGAGAAGAGATGAGGTGATAAATAATTTTCTTCGATTATGAAAGAGCTCGTAAAAGTTAATGGAATACCCCCAGCCTAAGACATGAGGGGTAAAAAGCCGGTGGTCTTCATTGTTCCAGAACCGTTGTTTAATGATTTTCCACGTAGGCCGTCTCCAATCATACGGAACCCCTAAGAAGTATCCTTGCTTTTTCGTAATATGTATTGTAGTACATTAAGAAAGTTGGCGGTCGCAAGTGAGCGGTGAATCGTTAGATAGGGACGGTGCGTCAAGAATTTGAAAGAAGCGAACTTAAATTGATGAATTATAGATTCTCTTGGGGGGTGGCTGACGGGGCTCGAACCCGCAACATCCAGCTCCACAGGCTAGCGCTCTGCCAATTGAGCTACAGCCACCACCTACTCTATTATATCATCCTGATCAGGATACTACCAGACTGCTTTTATGCTTGCATCCGTATCTCAGGATGTATAATGGTTACATGGAAACAGCTAAACCAGAATCCAAAAGCTTAAATTCGTACATGTTGCATCCTGAGTATAAGTTTGAGACACAGAAGGCGAATGAGCACCTATTTCTCCTGGTGAGAGCTCATCCGTTTACCCAATTGGGATGGATGATAAATACGGTCGCTTTAGTTTTTCTTCTTATTTTTTTGAACTTTTTTTTCGCCTACTTCTTATCATCCACACAATTGATATACCTTAATGTTTTTGTGGGTGCAGCGATTTTCAGTTACGCGTGGTACAACTTTTTGAGCTGGTATTTTAATGTTGGAATTATCACTAACGAGCGCATTGTAGACATCGATTTTTATAACATACTGTATAAAGAGGTGTCGGAGGCTAATATCTCAAAAGTAGAGGATGTAACCTCGAAGATAGGTGGGTTTTTTGGTTCATTTTTTTCATTCGGTGATGTATTTGTACAGACAGCAGGCACCGAAAAGAACATAGAGTTTCTTGGTGTTCCCAACCCGACTGAGATAGTAAGTCTCATTAATGATTTAATGACATGATATGGATTTTAACCCAAATCCAGCACCGTTTTTAGTAAGCGACGCAAGCCTCCTCTCATTTTTTTTCAAAGCTTTTGCAATAGTATTGTCTATCATATATGTCTTGTATTGTGTAATGATGGTAAGACAGACCTCAAATATGAGGCGAACATTAGAAACGAGTTTGGGATCATTTTTGACATTTGTCGCATATCTACAGTTGATAGTTGCGTTTGCATTGCTGATTACCGCAGTGCTTTTCTTATAACGTATGTTTTTTACGCACCGCAGCGTACTTGCTGGCGAACATCAGAAGCATACCGTTACTATACTGCTTGATAACGTCATCATTTTATTACACTCTTCCCGTTTGCTGCAGGATCAGATCTCGAATGTTGCCAAGCATCTAGCTGAGGAGCTTAATAAGAAGCAGTTCAACCATCTAAGAGAGTTCGACACTTTCCTCTTGCAGACTGCAAGTAAACACGGACCTAATGATATAGATCTTGTAGCTTTATATATTAAAGACGATGTTGTATTTTTGAAAACACTTGGCAGAGGGAGAATTCAGCTCAATAGAGCAGATAAGTATGTCTTACTCCTGTCTCATGACAACACAGCATCAGGCCGTATGCAGCAGGATGATTTTTTAATAGCTTCAATCGAGGATGTGAAGCCTCTATGGAACGACTTAGGAATTGATTTGTGCAATAGGCTTCATCGATTTTTTCCAGATCAGGTGACTCGCATGGTTCCTCCTTCAGCCGTCTCATTATTCCACCACCCCATCATTATGACTCGTGTGAATGAAGCACGAGATATCTCTGCGGGCAATACAGCAATTGGGGAAGATGAACATAATTCATCTTCTCACATAGAAGATAGAACATCTTCAGATGCACAGGTATGTATTCCGTTATGGCAACGACTCTTCCAAACGCGCGCGCTGCCGATTGCTATGGCGGTTATTATCTTCGGTATTTTTATCTGGAGTGTGGTATTGGGAGTATACCGGAGAGAAGATCAAAAGAATAATGATCGGATCCGCGCCGTAAAACAGTCGATAACAAAGAAGTCAGCAGAAGCAGAAGATGCTGCATTCATAAATCCTACGCAATCTCTTAGTTTGATTTCGGAGATGGATTCTGAGTTTGCTGCGTTGAAAACTGAGATGAAAGATAAACACAAAGAAAAGCAGCTTGCAGAGTTGGAGACATTCATCAGTAAGGTAAAAAAAGAAATTACCAAACAGGAAACGAAAGAAGCTACCGAATTCTATGATCTGAGTCTTGATAAAAAAGATGCTTCCGGCAGCCGTTTTATGCTTGTTGATGACGAGCTGTATATTCTAGATCCAGACCTTTCGTCTGTCTACACTCTTTCGCTTTCAAAGAAATCTCTCACGTCTTTCAAACAGTCAATTATTAACAAGGCAGAACTGATAACGGGTGATAAGGATATGGTGTATGTATGTGTTCCAAAGGATGGTATATATCGAGTGTCTGAAAAATCTGTAAAAAAGGTAATCGCCGGAGAAAAAAATATGGATGATATTTCTGCAATCGAGATGTATAACGGCAATATATATATTCTTAATAGGGGCACCGATGTGATAAAGTATGTTGCTACGGAAGATGGGTTTGTTGGTGGTACATCGTATTTCAAATCAAACATAGATCTTACAAATATATTTTCATTAGCAATCGACTCTTCAGTATATTTAGCCGGAGGAGAGAGGTTATTAAAATATAGTGCTGGACTTCCTGACGTCTTCAAGACTTCGTTTCCTGTGGAAAACGTTGAGATAACAAAAGTAATAACAAATAAGAATGTAGAACAGGTATATGCATGGGACAAGAAGAACAGCTCGATATATATTCTGAATAAGAACGGCGAATACAGCGCTCAAATTGGCTCGAGTGTACTTGCAAAAGCAAGTGATGTGACTGTTTTTGATGGAAAAGTATATGTGCTTGTTGGAAGCAAGATATATTCTTTTGCGATAAATTAGCAATAGATCTGCGCGTGTATCCTGCGTTGTGATGCAGCACGTTTGATGAATACGGAACGACAATCTTTCTTTTAGAAATGAGGCAGAGTGAAGGTCCACCCTCCCTCGGGGGTAAGAGTAACAATGTGAAGCACTTGAGTAGTGAGTATCGTCCAGAGGGTAAGTGAACCAACAAGTACAATAATCCCGATTATAGCATGGGTAATTTTTTGTTGTGCCTTTTCAATTTTTCCTTTTTCTCCCGCTGCAAGTATCCAATCAAAGGCTCCCCATAAAAGATAGAGGAGTACGAGTACTGCTGCAATAGTTAAGATAAACTGTATGCCGATGCCTATCATGCTTCCAAAAGTAGCCGCCGGATTTCCTCCCACTCCAGGTATTCCGCTTGGCTGTACCGATCCCCAAAGGCTGCTTGTAGGTGATGCTGGAGGCATAGGTGATTAAAATGGTAATGTTACTCCAAAGACTGTTGCAAGTAAATGGGTAATGAAATAGGCAAAGATCATAAGCATGAATCCTACGATTGCATAGGTGAATGTTTTTTGCGCTTTTGCGACTTTGTCAGGCGCTTCTCCTGCAGTAAGCCACATATATCCTCCATACAAAAACATAGCAAGAACTGCAAGCGACCCAAATATTGTAACAAGACTAATGATCATGCTTAGCATCTGAGAGATTGACGAAAATTTAGCGACGGGATTTTGAGCAGGATCTGCAAGATCGATAGCATAGACCATACCAGCAGTTTAAATGAAATGATCACCTCTGTCAACTTTATCCATTACTGATCTTTGCTATAATCTTTCTACATGTTTAACCCTTCGTTTCAAATCACAAATAAGATTTTGATGCACATCTCAAAAATAGAGGCGGCAGAAGAAGTTATTAAACACGCCCCCCTTCTTCCTTTGTGGGAGAAGCAGTTTAGAGAAGATGCAATTGTTCGTCAGGCTCATCACGGCACACACGTAGAAGGCAACCGGCTTGGCAAAGATGAAGCTCTGGATGTGTTAATGGGAAAAGAAGTTATTGGACGAGCAAGGGATATACAAGAAGTTATTAACTATCGAAAAGTCATCGATCTTATCGATGATGAAGCCGCAAAAAAGATTAGTAAGATTACCGAGTTGTTAGTAAAGAAGCTGCATAAGACAATTGTTTTTAAGATTCTCCCTGAAGAACAGGCTGGGGAGTATCGAGACAAGCAAGTAATTATCAAAAATTCTGAGACGGGCGAGGTGACGTTCCGCCCTCCGCCTCCGCTTGAAGTTCCGTTTTTAATGAGAGATTTTTTTTATTGGCTAAACAAGAACGAGGATGAAGAATTACATCCTGTCTTGAGAGCGGGTATTGCTCATCACGAGATAGTGAGAGTACACCCATTCATGGATGGGAACGGGAGGGTTGCAAGATCTGTTGCTACCCTCATTCTCCTTTTGGGTGGATATGATATTAGAAAGTTTTTTTCACTCGAGGAATACTACGATAAAGATGCCGTATCATACTATGAAAATTTGCAGAAGGCCTCCTCAGGAGATCTTACGGCGTGGCTTGAATATTTTACTCTTGGTGCGTCAGTGGAATTTGAGAAAATTAAGGAGAAGATATTTAAGCTGTCCAAAGACGTAAAATTAAAAGAGCGATTCGGAGGGCAACAGATTTATCTTACTGAAAGACAGATGAAGATAGTAGAGTACGTACAAGAAATCGGATACGTACAGAATCAATCGTTTCCTGCCCTTTTCCCCTCATTATCTGAAGACTCAATATTGAGGGATCTGAAAGATTTGATTAAAAAGAATATTTTGAAAAAAGTAGGTAGCACCAAGAGTGCGCGATACGTTCTAGTATAATAACTGCATGACATTCGCTATATTATCTTCTTTTTTTTCTCAGATTGAGAATACATCTTCCCGACTTGCCATAACCCAGCTTCTTGCTCAGTTATTTGAACAGTTATCTGTGGATGAAATCACCGAAGCCATCTATCTATTACAAGGGAGAGTTTCCCCATTATACGAGCGGGTTGATTTTGGAGTTGCAGAAAAGATGATTATCAAAAGCGCGGTCAAGGCGTTGAATCTCGACCCTGTTTTTTTTAAGAAAACATTTCAGGAGAAGGGCGATATCGGAGTAGCTATTCAAGAACTAAAGGATGAGGTTCAGATTCTTGAGATGAAGGACATTTCAATTATGGAGGTGTACAATGAGTTGCTGCTTATTGCTCGTTCATCAGGACCTGGCTCTCAAGAGGAGAAAATTAGCAGACTCGCCGCTCTTATAAGAGATCTCGATCAGTTATCCGCAAAGTATGTAGTGCGCATACCACTTGGTGCGATGCGGCTCGGTTTTTCTGATATGACCATCCTGGATGCCCTTTCATGGATGATGAGGGGAGATAAATCACTTCGTCCGGAGATAGAGCACGCATATCACGTGCGTCCTGACCTTGGTTTTATAGCACGCTGTATTAAAAAAGATGGAATAAGTGGAATACACACAGTCGGTCCAGAATTATTCACTCCAATTATTATGATGCGGGCGGAACGGATGTCGTCTGGCAAAGAGATTATTGATAAGATAGGTGAGTGCGCAGTCGAACCAAAGTATGATGGGTTTCGGTTACAGGTGCACTATCAGAAAAAAAATGGCAAGCCGCTCGTAAAACTATATTCTCGAGGTCTTGACGATGTCACTTTTATGTATCCGGATATTGTTGAGGGTATTATTAAGGAGGTGGTTGCCGACACCATTATTTTAGAGGGAGAGGCTATTGGATATGATATCAATGCTCGTTCATTTTTACCATTCCAGGAAACAGTTCAGAGAAAGCGGAAGTATGGTATTGACGAGAAGGCAAAAGAAATTCCCTTAAAGCTATTTGCATTTGAGTTGCTCTATGCAAATAGCAATCACTATTTAAACGAACCATATTTGCAGAGGCGACATGCCTTAGAGCAGTTCATTACAATCAAGAGAGATCAAGAGATAGATACAATACTGCTCTCACCAGAACATATCGTGCAGTCTCCAAAGGAGCTGGAGCTTTTATTTGATGATTCTGTCACCAAAGGCTTGGAGGGCATCATGGCAAAAAAATTAACAGGTATCTATCAGCCCGGAGCAAGGGGATCGAACTGGATCAAGTTTAAGCGTAGTTATTCTGCGAAGATTGAAGACACTATTGATTGTCTGGTAATGGGATATGATTTTGGTAAAGGAAAGCGAGCTGAATTTGGGATCGGTGCATTTTTGGTAGGTGTCTATGATGAAAGTGAAGACCGATATCTTACGCTTGCAAAAATTGGCACAGGACTGACAGATGAAGAATGGCGTGAGCTTAAAAAGCGCGCTGATTCGGCAAAGACTGAGAATATGCCAGCGCTCTATGATGTTGATAAGATGATGGCGGTTGATGTGTGGGTAAAACCTCAGATTGTTGTTGAGATAAAGGCTGATGAGATTACGCGTTCGCCGGTACATACTGCTGGGCGAATTCTGAAGCCTTCCAAATCGGGCTCTGCCTTTGAAGTTGAGACTCCCGGCTATGCGTTACGGTTTCCCAGACTCGAACGGTTTAGAGAAGACAAGCGGGCTGAAGAAGTAACTACTCTGAATGAGATAAGAGACTTAATGAAATCAACTACTTCTTAGTGTGATTTCTGAAGACCGTTGTTAGGACTCTATATGGATACTCGATAAAGAATGATGTAGGTTTATTTTTTATTCGTCTTGCAGAGCTTTTTGCTATGAGACTTGAATCGCGTTTAATAACAAATCCATGTCTGGCAAGATGGATTGACAGATCGATGTCTTCATGCACCTCTTTATCATTTAAACATATCTCATCCTTAACTGTTTCCCATGCTTTTCGCGTCAACATGTAGTTCATTCCTAACAATATGGTGACGTTTGGTAGTAAGAGAGAGATGAAAAGTGAGTAGAGATTTCCTAAAAATGAGTTTTGTTTTATGACCCCCAGATCGTAATAGAGAACGCCGCCTGTTAGCCCGTCTATATTACCGTTTTCGAAATGTTTTTTTATTCTCTTAATCCAATCAGGGGGGAGAATAGTATCAGCATCGCAGCGAGCAATTATGTCGCCTGATGCGGTGTTAAATCCAGTATTTCTTGCGGGAGTTATCCCCTGAGATAGCTCTTTAACGACTCGTACCCCAAACGAAGATGCAATTGAGGCGGTGTCATCTTTTGAGTTATTATCTACGACAATTACCTCATCTGCCAGTTCTTCTTGTTTTTGCAAGCTCTCGAGACACCTTCGGAGATACTGCGCCTCGTTGTATGCTGGTATGATAACGGATATTTTCATGATGGTATAATAGTGCACATGGGTACGCCACTCTTGTCAATCATTATACCAGCACTCAATGAAGAAAAATAACTTCCCGTCCTACTCACAGATATTAAGAAACAGAAGACAAAAAATTTCGAGGTAATTGTCGTAGATGGAGAATCTGAAGATGATACGGTAAAAAAAGCAAAAACATTTCTGAACTCATTTCCCCTCTCAATCTATAGTTGTTCAAAAAGAGATGTCTCAGTCCAGAAGAATCTTGGAGCGTCGCACGCGAAAGGACAGTACATTGTTTTTCTCGATGCAGACTCGCGCCTTCCTGTAGGTTTCACTACGAACGCAGCAAAAGAGATTGCAAAACACAAGCATCTTGTATACCTGCCTCATATCTATCCACTTACCAAGTCGCCCACAGATAAGCTGATGTTTAACATCATCAATTTTTTTGTTGATCTGTCTCAAAACATGGGAAAGCCGCTGCCTTCAGTGGGAAGCATGATTTTTGAGCGTCATTTTTTTACGTTTCTCGGTGGGTACTGGTCCGGACACGCTGAGGATCATGACATTATTCTCCGGACAAAACGGTATGGTGTAACAGGAAAATATGTCAAAAATGTTCGGGTAGGTTATTCGTTACGGAGATACGAACATGAAGGGACTATAAATGTGGCTATGAAGAACTTTATTTCTACCATACAGATGACCTTTCGAGGTAGAATTGTTCGTCAGCTATTCGAATATGAGATGGGCGGACAACACTACAAGTCGACTGAGCTAAAGAAGAATATGGTCCGCGATGTTCACCGCCAAAATCAACGTAATATTCTCCTTCGATTCTCTCGCCGTCTTTCACAGTTACTCTTAGAAGATTAAGTAGAATATTTTGTTAGTATATCTGTACTTTATGTGGACAAATACTATCGGTAATCTTATAGCAATGTAAAGAATTTCTATAGGACTTGACAATCATTTTGAAGTGTTTTAAAGTATACCCATGAAGCGATTTTCACTCCGTTTTGTTCATCAATCTAAGCAAGAAGAGCAGAAGACAGAAGAGTTGAAGAAGTTTGCGTTAATTCAGTTTAATCAATTGTCTCAGCGGAGGATCAAGATTCCGGTCAAACTATTCCAGTTGTAATTCATAAACAGAAAAAAAGAGCATAACCGCCGCTCGTGTAAGGGGACGACGCACGGTTATGCTCTTCTTCGTCTAGCAACTCTCTAAACGAGAGTATATACACGTTAGCAAAATAATATTTTTTTGTCAAGAAGCAACCAGATTAAATTATGGATTAAGTTGATATAGAGCCCCAAGCCCGTTTTTTGATCTGAAGATTATCCTCCCAATTTTATTAAATTTTTCTTCGTTTATATTCTTATACTTATCACGTTCCATTGTGGAGACGACAACATATTTAACATTATATTTCCGAAGTAATTCCTGTGTCTTTTTTAAATCATTATTCTCGTAGATGTTGACAATATCGGGAATGCGGTCTCCAACTACATTTGCGCTTCCCCGCCACAACCATTCGTGAACCCACCATCCTGCAATTGTGGGAGTACCAGTGTTCGCTGATATACGTTGGAAATCAGTATAGGAATCGCCCTGTGCCTCCAGAATAACCGGGTGATCTTTAATATTCGTGTTGATATACTCGACGATCTCTGCGTCCTGCGGATAGGCATCATGAAGCCATAAAAGGCCATTTAGTTGCGGTGGCTTTTCAAGTCGACCATAGTAGGAGATGATAGAAAAGTATGGATAGA
>CAZLAJ010000012.1:0-4803 GCA_964557525.1 uncultured Gammaproteobacteria bacterium
GGATTGTGGGAGTTTCCCGGGGGTTCAATCGAGCATGGTGAACACCCTGAAGATGCGGTGCGCAGAGAGGTCAAAGAGGAGACCAACCTTGACATTGATGTTCCATTTCCCCTTACTGTACTGTCTAGTACACCGGTAAACCGACAGTATATTCGCATTGTCTACTTATGCCGTTTGACCAGTGATAATCAGTCGGTCGTTCTCAGCGACGAACATACAGATCATGTCTGGCTCTCGACCGATGAGTTTTATGAAGAGAAAAAAACCGAGTTTAGTAAAGATATTTATCTTCAAGTAAAAGAAAATACCTTTATCTGGCTAGCTGTCAAACACTTCCACGACCAAACGCATAATAGGACATAAAACAGATAGTTTAAATGCTTCCCGTCACATTGATTTTTCCCAGAGTGTTTGGTAACCTAATCAACATGCCACGCAAAAAAACAACTTCTCTAAAAACAGAGAATCCTGAGACAGTTCATGTGAAACAGCTATATCGATCGAAGAAAAATAAAATCTTGGGTGGTGTTGCTGGCGGATTGGGAGAATACTTCGGAGTCGACCCCGTTGTGTTTAGAACCCTTTTTATTCTCTTTACCATATTTGGGGGTTGGGGCATCCTTGTCTACTTCATCCTCTGGTTTATCATCCCCCCAGAAGGGCACAATTCGGCAATTAACGAAGATAGCATGCATGCCAGTTTTGAAGAGATGAAATCCCAGGTTAAAAACCTGACCGAAAACGTAAAAGGTAAGACACAATCTAATCGTGGCGCTAGTTTTTGGCTTGCCCTCCTCTTCATCTTTCTTGGTGTACTTTTCTTTGTAGATAACGGCGGATTGCTTCGGACAATAGAAGCGGGAAAAATCTGGCCGCTCGGTCTTCTGCTCCTTGGGATAGCGATCCTCATGAAATAATCATACTTACGGAGTAGGTGTCGGCGACTGCTGAGTTGTTGATGTAGGCGTATCAATTGGCAATGTCGGGAGGGTAATAATTGTATCTGTAGGAGTTGGCTTATCTTGTTTATCTTTTTCTTTCTGATCTCGGTTTGATCTATCAGGTGGTGGATTATCTTCTGCAGTTGGCGTAGGCGATGTGCGGTCTGTGGGAGATGGTGTTAAGTCTGACGGGGTAGGAGACGCATCACGCGAACAAGGAAATGCCGACTCTGTACCGCTCAAAAAATACTCTGTATATGCAGCAGAAGATGCTTCTTTTTTATCGCTGTTTTCACGGCACACCTGAGCATCAGTCACACCAAATGGTTTGTCAAACTGCTCCATAGGAGTTCCGGCAAGATAGTGTTCCATCATCTGTTTCCAAATGGGAGCGGCTCCGAGGGAGCCTGCAACATTATCCATTGATTCATTATCGTTATTCCCTACCCAAACACCCACTACAATACTTGGGGTGTATCCCAAGGTTAAGGAATCACGATAGTCATCAGTAGTACCTGTTTTTACTGCTGCAGGACGCGATATGGTGAGCGCGCTTCCAAACACTTCGCTTCGAGCGCGGTTATCGGAGAGAATAGAAGAGATGATAAATGCTACTCCCTGATCGAGCACGGATTGTTTATCAACCTGACTTGAATAAATTTCCCTATTGTCCTTATCATAAATCGCTCGAATAAATCGCGGCTCTACTCTATCCCCTCCACTTGCAAAAACTGCATATGCTCGCGTCATCTCAGTTAAAGGTACCTCGCCTGATCCTAAGACAAATGATAGTCCATACATTGAAGGATCTTTTAGTGTTGTAATTCCAAACTGTTGTGCTGCATCTATTCCACCTTGCACTCCCACTTGAGACATTACCTGAACCGCCGGGATATTCAGTGAGTTTGCTAGAGCAAACCTGACGGGAATATTACCACGGTATTTACCGTCATAATTTTTTGGCTTATACCCGCCTTCGAATGTTGTTGGTTTATCTTCAAGAACGATGGCTGCGGTAATGAGTTTGTTCTCAAGTGCAGCTGCGTATATGATCGGCTTAAAAGACGAACCTGGTTGTCTGGGGACAACTGCCATATTTACTTTCCCGTTCTTCTCGTTATACCAATCTGCGCTTCCCACCAATACCGGCACCTCACCGGTACGCGGATCGATCACAACTGCTGCACCGTTTGAAACATTATTACCCGCCAACCTCCCGACTTGATTTTTAACCGCCTGTTCAGCGTACTCTTGCCACTCTCTATTCAATGTTGTTTTAACCTTATACCCAGATCTAATAACCTGCTCTTCACCATACCGTTTAATTAACTGGTCTTTTACCATGAGTGCAAAATGGGGAGCAGTAGTACCCATTGCTTCTTTTTTTGTCGCAAACTGAAGTTCTTCGTTTTGTGCTGCAGCCAGTTGTGCGGATGAGATATATCCTTGCTGTGTCATCTCGCTCAGCACTATCTTCTGTCTCTTTATCGCCTCAGCTTGATCGTTGGAAAGTGGTGATAAACGGGACGGGGCCGGTAACAGTCCGATGAGAAGCGCAGCTTCTCCCAGTGTGAGTTGGGATGCGGGCTTGTTAAAATAAGTTTGTGCTGCCTGCTCGACACCAAATGCTCCCTCACCAAAATACACTGAGTTAAGGTACATCTCCAGTATTTGATCTTTTGAATATCTCCGTTCAATCTCACTCGCCAGTACAATCTCCTGATACTTTCTGACAAAATTACGGTCCTGCGTTAAAAGGGTATTTTTCACCAGTTGCTGCGTAATGGTAGATCCTCCTTGTGCTATAGTCTTCTCCTGCAGATTAATAAACAGCGATCGAAAAATGCCTCGGATAGAAAAACCAGGATGGGTGTAGAAATCCTTATCTTCAGACGCAATAGCCGCCTTTTGAACTACGATAGGTATCGAACTTAAGGGAGTATATTCTTTCTGTTTCGCTTCATAAAAAGTAAAAAATGGCTCTCCATCTCTATCAAGCAGCGTTATCCCCGCATCATTCCGGTTGACAATACTCTCCTTTGATCCTAAATCTTTCGCAAATAGTACATATGTTGCAACAGGAATGCTGATGATAATGAAAAGGAGACTACCGATAATAAACGGCAGTGCGGGGGCAAGCTGAGATTTAATGGTATTCCAACCGGTATTCATAAAGCAGATATACTCTATCGTATCACAGTAAAAACATTGTAAGACGATAGTAATAAATTATATCACTCTCCAGATGTAGTATAATGGTTCCATGGCATTCTACATTTGTTCAAACTGCGGTTATGGTTCTGCTGGATGGATGGGGAGATGTCCCGACTGCGGAGAGTTTAACTCCTTTAAACGTCAACAGGGAAGTATGGACACCGAAGATAAAGGCGTCGTGCACCAGTTTACGACAACCTCACTTAAGAGGGTTGAAAGCACCAAAAAGACACGGAAATCCACTGGCATGTATGAGTTTGACCGCGTGTTAGGAGGAGGCATTGTTCCGGGAAGCATCGTTCTTCTTACCGGTGAACCCGGAGTTGGAAAATCTACCCTTCTACTGCAAGCTCTTCAATCCATAAACACACTATACATTTCAGGTGAAGAATCAGCAGAACAGGTAAAAGATCGTGCAGAACGATTGAAGGTCAATCTCGATTCTTTCTCGTTCTCTGCAGATCTACAAGTTGAGGCGATCATTAATGGGATGAATGAATTAAAGAATACCATTGATGTTATGGTTGTTGACTCAGTACAGACTCTCTACTCTAAAGATATCGATGGTCCCCCTGGAACCGTGTCTCAGCTTCGAGAAGGTGCACTGAAGCTTATCTCAGCTGCTAAAAAACTCCGTATTCCCCTCCTTTTGATCGGCCATGTAACCAAAGAGGGAGAGATCGCCGGACCTAAAACACTTGAACATATGGTTGACGTGGTACTGAACTTTGAGGGCGAACGCATTTCTCAGTTTCGTATTTTACGTGCATCAAAAAACAGATTTGGCTCAACCGATGAGATAGGTATATTCGAGATGCACGGAATGGGACTTGCAGAAGTAAACAATCCGCTCGCCTTTCTCGAACACTCAAAAAATACTGTTCCTGGAAAATCAATTGTGGGCATTATGGAAGGGAAGAGACCACTTTTTTACGAAATTCAGTGTCTCGCCTCTCAAACTATGCTGCCAATGCCCAGGCGTGTCGTACGAGGTATCGACTACAACAAACTTCTTCTGCTTTTAGCTGTGGTACGTAAAAGCCTCAACATCCCGCTTGATAAGTATGATATATACGTTAATGTAATTGGTGGAGTGGATGTTAAATCTCCCGCTGCGGACCTTGGAGTTGTGGGTGCGCTTGTCTCGTCACTCAAAGGCATCCCGCTTCCTTCATCTTCCGTATTTATCGGCGAGGTAGGACTGTTGGGAGAGGTACGAAAAGTGTACAGTCAGGAAAAGGTAATCGCAGAGGCGACCAGGTTAAAGTTTAAACATGTGGTCTCACCCGAGACCATTAGCAGCGTAAGAGAGATTAAAAATTACCTGACTGCCGAATAAAGGTCCGTATTAACTCCGACTTTCTTCCATTCGCTCCGGTTACCGTTACAACAAAGGTATTCTTTCCCTGCTTAAGTGGAAACCGATAGCGAAATACACCTTCATCATTTTGGTATATGCGATCTCCAAAAATTACGATCTTTGCCTCACGCTCGGTTTGACCTACTATCTCGACTCTATCTGCATTAATAGTCGTCTCTTTTGGCTGAATAAGTACGAGTTTTGGTGGAGAGAAGTACAGATAGAGTTGATATCCGAAATATCCGGCAAAGACAGCAAACAGGAGAACAATCGCCAAAATGGAAAGCT
>CAZLAJ010000012.1:4903-17631 GCA_964557525.1 uncultured Gammaproteobacteria bacterium
CCGAAATATCCGGCAAAGACAGCAAACAGGAGAACAATCGCCAAAATGGAAAGCTTTCGTGTTTCGGGAGTAAGATAGGCGCTTGATACCCGCTTTTTGAATTTTACCTCTTCCTTTCGTTCGTAGTCACGCCGAAAAAATGCAAGCAGCTTCTTCTCGTCCAGACCAAGAACCCGACCATAATTTTTGATGATTCCAGCAATGTATATCTTAGAGGTGAAGTCTGACCAATCGTTGTTCTCTATGGCTACTAAAAACTTTTCGCGCACACAAATTTTTTTTTCAATATCCTTAAGTGTGAGATTGCGCTTCTCGCGTTCAGTCCGTAGCATGTCGCCCACTGAGAACATATCCGAAATATAACTGATAACCTGCTGATTCCCTTACGAATGAATGGTGCGAAGGTTTTATTCTCTCCCGACGTACTCACGTGTTTCAGGATTGACAATGATTGTCTCGCCTACTTTAACAAAAATAGGGACCATTATCGTTGCACCTGTTTCAAGCTTCACGGGCTTTTTAGCTCCGCTTACCGTATCACCCTTTGCGGCATCCTCAGCCTCAACAACCTTTAGCCGCTCGCTCAGAGAGGGGCGTATGGTGAGTGGAGTATCGTTGTGCACATAGATAAAGTATTTATTTCCATCTTTCATAAACTCAATCATGTCTCCTACTACCGCAAGGGGGAGCTGATACTGATTGTAGTTTCTCTCATTCATGAAATATGCATATTCTGCGTCCTTATACAGATACTGCATCTCAATACTCTCTACCTCAATTGTCTCGATCATCTCATTCGACTTAAAGGTATACTCAATATTTTTTCCGTTCATTACGTTCTTTATCCGCGTCTTCATGAGTGCAGATCCTTTCCCAGGAGAGTAGAACTCAGCCTTCTGAACCTGCCAAATCTCATTTAAATAGGAAACGAACTCACCACGTTTTAAATTACCTGCACTAGTTTTCATATGTGAAATGTAACTCCATAACTTACGTTCCCTATTGTACCAGACGAATTCACATCATGGTTCAATTGTTATCAGTTTGATATCTTGCACAGAATCTGCTCCAACAAATACCATCTGCAGTCGATCAAATCCAATCGCAATGCCCGCACACGGTGGTAATCCCTTTTTGAGAGCATCAACAAACCCCCAGTCAACCGGATGATTGATCAGTCCTTTCTCTTGTCTTTTTTTTACTTCTTCTTTAAAGCGGAACTCCTGTTCAGAAGGGTCTGTTAACTCGGTATAGCAGTCTCCGAGCTCCACCCCTGAAATATAGAACTCAAATCGCTGCGCCGTCTTTCTATCCTTATTCAGCTGAGCAAGAGCCGCAAACTCTTTTGGATAGTCATACAGAAGAGTGGGGTAACCGTTCATTCCGAGATGTGGCTCAATCTCCTGAGAGTAGATCTGTGAAAAAATATCTTCGTAAGAAAATGACTTGACTTCGTAGCCTTTTTTCGCAGCTGTGTCCAAAAAGCGCTGATGATCAAAAAGCTCATCCTGAGAAATATGTGCGTACATATCAAAAGCCTCACTGACTGAAAGCTTTTCCCACTTTGAACAATTAACAGATACCCCTTTATAGTTAATAGTGTGCGAAGAGTTCATAGACTGCGCTAGCTTCTGCAGTAAAAGCAAAAGATCATCCGCAATATCCATATATGTTGCCCGCGTTTTATAAAACTCGAGCATGGTGAATTCGGGAAGATGGAGACTCGAATGTGGTTCACTGTTTCTGAAAGATTTTCCCAAACTATAACACTTCTCTATCCCGTCAGCTAATAAACGCTTAATAAATAACTCCGGAGATGGAGTAAGATAAAGCTTCGTGCTTTTGTCAAAATACACAAACTCGGTCTCAAAAATCTCTAGGTATGATTCTGGAATAAGTGAAGGCGACAGAACAGGTAAATCAAGGCTAATATACCCCTGCTCTGCAAAAAAATCTCGTGTTGTCTGAGTCAGTTTATTCGCAGCTTGTACAACAGCAAGATTGCTCGGGTGGGAAAGAATGCGCATATGCGTTATATTTCGCTCTTTAACTCTTCAAGAATCTTCTTTACTTTGGATGACACTTTCTCTGGTACATCGATCTTAAAGATAACGTACTCATCCCCTTTCTGAGTGGAGTTTGGATATACTACACCCTGTCCTCGCAGACGCACCACAGTCTCTGATTTTGTGCCTGGTCTGACCCTCAACTTCACAGTGCCGTCGAGGGTAGGCACCTCAACCTCACCACCAAGCACAGCAAGCGGAAAAGCTATTTTTTTCTCAACATATATGTCTTGCCCTTCTCTCCTAAAGGTACGGTCCGGCAGCACACTCACGACTAAATCAAAATCAGTAAAGCGAATTCTCATCCCTTCATCGACACCAGCCGGAACCTTAACGGTCTTGTTCTCATGCCCAATCTTCACTTTTTTTTCTACTCCCTTTACGGCTTCGTTGAATGTCAGCTGCAGCTGATATGCTGGTCTTCGTGCAGCCCGCTGGCCACCAAACGGAGAGCGAAAACCAAAAAACTGCTCAAAGATCTCAAAGGGGTCAGAAAAATCACCAAAATCTCCCATATTGGTGGTGTAGGTGTAGGAGAACGGCCCCTGCTGATAACCCCCGTATGATCCGCCTGGAGCAGCGCCCGGCATTCCCCCACGCTCAAAGGCATCGTGACCCAACTGATCGTACATCTGTTTTTTCTTTGGGTCTGAAAGCACTTCAAAGGCCTTATTTATTTCCTTAAACTTATCGTTTGCTTCAGGTGATTTGTTTCGATCAGGATGCCACTCTAATGCCTTCTTACGGTAAGCAGTCTTTATTTCTGCAGCCGATGCATTTTTTGAAACACCAAGAATGGTATAGTAGTCCATGATTACATATGCGAAAGACGCGCTTATACTGCGCGTCTTTCAACTAACAAACAAAATAATTACTCAACAACCTGTCCTTCCTCTACATCTCCCTTCTTTTTTTCTTCAGTTTGACCTTGCGATTGATTGGGTGATGTCTCCTCTGTCGTTCCGGTGGCATTGTACATATTCTGGCCAATCTTCTGTAAAGATGTGGACAGATCAGCCGTCAACTGTTCAAGATCAGCTGCATTTCCAGACTCAAGCTTTTCTTTGAGGGCCTTCATCTTTCCCTCCACCTCAGTTTTCAACTCTGTTGGAACCTTATCGCCTGCATCCTTCAGGGATTTTTCTGCAACATAGAGCATGTTATCAGCTTTATTGCGGGCTTCAATCTTTTCCCGCTCGGCTTTATCTGCTTCTGCATTTTTATCAGCCTCCTCTTTCATCTTCTCAATCTCCTCTTTCGTCAAGCCTGTTGATCCCGTAATCTTTATGCTCTGTGTCTTTCCAGTTGCCTTGTCTTTTGCAGTTACGGTAAGTATGCCGTTTGCATCTGTGTCAAACACCACTTCAACTTGAGGAACTCCTCTAGGAGCAGGGGGTATCCCCTCAAGGATAAACCGACCGAGAGATTTGTTGTCTCTCGCAAGCGGTCTTTCGCCTTGTAGGATGTGAATCTCAACCTGTGTCTGGTTATCCATCGCAGTTGAGAATACTTCTGACTTTGATGTGGGGACGGTTGTGTTACGGGGAATAAGGGGAGTCATCACACCGCCTAAGGTCTCAACTCCCAGGGTAAGCGGCGTAACATCCAACAGCACTACATCTTTTGTCTCGCCTGTGAGTACACCAGCCTGAACAGCAGCACCAATCGCGACCACCTCATCAGGGTTTACAGAACGATTCGGTTCTTTACCGAAGAAGGTCTTCACCTCTTCAATAACGCGAGGCACTCTTGTCATACCTCCAACAAGCACAACCTCATCAATCTGATTCTTGGCAAATCCTGCATCTTTCAGAGCTGATTCCACAGGTGTAAATGTCTGCTTGATGAGGGTCTCTACAAGAGACTCAAATTTTGCCCGTGTCAGCTTGATTACTAAGTGTTGAGGCTGGTTGTCTTTTACCGTAATGAACGGAAGATTAATCTCAGTTTCCATCGAACTGGAGAGCTCAATCTTTGCCTTCTCAGCCGCATCGCGAAGCCTCTGAAGTGCTTGCTTATCCTGCTTCAGATCAACTCCATTTTCCTTCTTAAACTCATCAACTAAATACTCAACAACCACCTTATCAAAATCATCCCCGCCAAGATGCGTATCTCCATTGGTTGCCTTTACTTGAAAGACTCCCTCACCTAATTCAAGAATGGTAATATCAAACGTACCACCGCCCAAATCGTAGACTGCGATGGTGTGCGCATGTTGTTTGTCTAACCCATAAGCAAGCGCAGCTGCGGTTGGTTCGTTTAAGATACGCTCTACCGTCAATCCAGCAATCTCACCTGCCTGTTTTGTCGCCTGCCTTTGTGCATCGTCAAAATAGGCAGGAACTGTAATAACAGCACGATCGACCTTTTCGCCCAAGTACGCTTCAGCATCTGCCTTAATCTTCTGTAAAATCATTGCAGATACTTCCTGTGGAGTGTATGTTTTACCCTCAACATCAACAACAGCCATCCCATCTCTTCCCTCTTTTATCTCATACGGTAGCCACTTTTTATCATACTGTACTGATTCATCTGAGAAACGATGACCCATTAAACGCTTAATGGAAAAGATGGTATTTTTAGGATTCATCACCATCTGCCGCTTCGCCACATCTCCAACAATATGCTTAACGGGATCAACAACTGATGGGATAACATTCCGGCCCTCTTGAGAGTGTATAACTTTTGGTTTTCCTCCCTCCATCACTGCCAAAACTGAATTCGTAGTTCCAAGATCAACACCTATAACTTTGCTCATACAATAATTAACTAGTAATATTTTTGCCTACTTTAACATGTGCAATACGAATAATCCGATTGTTCATCATGTATCCTTTTCTTACTACATCAACAACTATTCCATCCTCATCAGATGGCACCATCTCGATCACCTCTGCAGTCAGCGGGTCATACTGCTTATCCTGCACCTCAATCTCTGTCACTCCTATTTTCTGTAGTGCGGTAACAAACTGTTCTTTTACTATCTTTAACCCTGGGTCGGACACAAATACCTCCGCCTGCTCGATAGAATCAAGAATGGGTAATAGGGCCACCACCGTCTGCACTTTTCCCCGTTCAATATTCGTTTCTCTATCTTCTCTTGCCCGCCGGTCTAGATTTTGATAATCAGCAAGAGCCCGCAAATATTTCTGTTTATATTCTTCCTTCTCCTGATCACACTTTTTGTGAGTCTCGTCGTCCTCCGCCTCTTGCACCTCATTGCCCAATTCCGGCGCATCATCTTTACCCTTTTTATTTTTTTTATGAATATCATTGTGCATAGTAATATGGATGTGTAAGTGTTAAAGATTTTGTTGCCGCATGATCTCTTCTATCAAATGGGAAAAGTATCGGATCTGAGGGACAACTGATTCATAGTACATACGTTTCGGTCCGACTACTCCGATAATCCCTTTGCTTGTCCCTCGTTCAAACTCTCCAAATACGCTTGCACATGCCTCAAATGTAGGTGAACGGAAATCTTCCTCACCGAGTAGATAGAGTAAATCTTCCTCCTGCTTTATTATCTGCTTCAATATAGTCTCCCAGTAGGAAGATTGATCAAGCAAGCCAAACAGACTTCTCGATAGATTCAGATCTAGAAACTCATCTTTTGATAAAAGATTAGCCATTCCTGCATAATATACATCTCCATCTTCTGTAACAGTTAAAGAAAGTAATCCCGTTCTTTCAGCTAGGTATCGTGTGGCATGATACAGTAATCGGTGCCGTTCACTCCGCTCATCCCAAATACTATTCTTATATGCCACTTCATCCACTGTAGAAAGTTCCTTTTCCTTCATGAGATTACCGATGTAAAATCGAAAGCCTCTGGCTGACGGAACTCTTCCTGATGAAAAATGCGTCTTCTTCAAATATCCCTTTCGCGCAAGTTCAACCATCTCATTTCTAATAGTGGCTGGTGAATATCCCAGCTTATATTTTTTTTCAAGAATGAGAGAACCTACTGGCTCTCCTGTTTCCGTATATTCAAGAATAATTGCCTTTAAAATCTCGATCTGACGGGCTGTAAGATCTTCCATAAGTTGTGTAATTTATTACCCCTTAGCAATAGTATAATTAGTCTGCTAACCTATGTCAATAGGAATATAATTCATCTATACAAACAAGGTATAATTGCCAACATGTTAACGATTGGAGCGCATGTTTCTATTACCGGAGGGTACGAAAAAGCACTCGAGCGAGCATCCTCCATAGGCGCAACCTGCGCACAGATGTTTTCTGCATCCCCACGAATATGGAGCACTGCCGGACCTAAACAGTCTACGCCATCACGGTTTTTAGAAGCGGCAGCAAAACTGAGTATCTCACCACTCTACTTTCATGCAACATACCTTATCAATCTTGCATCAGATGGAAAAATTGCAGAACTGTCAAAACAAACACTTATACGCGAGCTACAACTAGCGTCGGACATGAATGTCGCTGGTAGTGTTATACATCTCGGATCGTATAAAGATACGAACGGCGATATGCTATTCGATCAGAAAGATGCCCTCTATAAAAAAATGATTGAAAACATTCAGCATATTCTCACTGAAACACCATCTAACACTCTTTTTATCATTGAAAATGCAGGCAATCGTAAGATAGGCAGGACAATCGAAGAACTTGGATCTATAGTGAAGGATGTGCAAAGCCACCGCATAAAAATATGCCTTGACACCTGTCACCTGCATGCTGCGGGTTACTCACTCGAAACAGAGACCGAGTATGAATCGTTCCTGGAGACATTTGATCAGACTGTCGGCCTACACAATTTGGCGCTAATTCACCTGAATGACAGCAAGGATAAGCGGGGATTCTATCGTGACAGACATGAAAATATTGGACGTGGACAGATTCCCCAAGAAGTCTTTATACATTTTCTTACGGATAAACGTCTTAATCATATTCCTTTCATACTTGAAGTGCCTGGGTACGACAAGAAAGGACCTGATAAACAAAATGTTGACTATGTTAAACAGTTAGTAAGCGTATAATCAAAAGGCATATTAATTGGCTCACATATATGGATGTGTCTAAATCATTTACACAACTCATTCAAGAACTGCGTTCGATACCCTACATCAACACTTCAATGATTGAGGCATTTACAAATCGCATCGCAGAAAACCATTTCTCAAAAGAAGAGAATGAAAAAGACCATTTTGGTGCATTCTTCATTCCATACCATGTCGATTCAAACTCTGTGTATATGGGGCATCATCAAAAATCAGGAGTCTGGCTGCTGCCCGGTGGCCATATAGATCTGAACGAGACACCCATCCAAACGGTACAACGCGAATATGGAGAGGAGCTGGGTGTGCCTTTATCAACAGAACCCATAACTCTTGTCAATATCGAAATCACCCACCCCGGGAATAAGGGACATGCGTGCGTTACCCATTATGATTTCTGGTTCCGGGTAGATGTTAATGAACAGGTGCCATTCAATTTTTCGAAGAGGGAGTACTATACCGCAAAGTGGGTAACCATCGAAGAAGCCCGGGCACTCAATGTGGTGAAACACTATGATAAGATCATAAAAGACATCCCCCTTAGACCCACTTCCGCACAACACGCATAATCATCTAAAGATAGACGTAAAACGTATAAAGTATAATAAAGCCATGAAACTGCCTCCATATGTTTCCGAGTTTATGAATAGTTTTGCCTCGCATGGCTTTCAGATCTATGTTGTAGGTGGTGCGGTACGTAATCTATTCTTAGGTAAAATTAGTACAAACTGGGACTTTACTACAAACGCTAAACCCGAACAGATACTTTCCCTGTTTCCTAACTCGTTCTATCACAACCAATATGGCACGGTAACGGTCCGATATGGAACGAATGCCGAGTACCTATTCGAAGTGACTCCATTTCGTAAAGAAGGCTCCTATTCCGATGGGCGGCATCCCGATTCTATTGTCTGGGCAGAAACCATTGAAGAAGACTTACAGAGGCGAGACTTCACCATAAATGCGATGGCGTACGATGGAACCACCCTTATCGATCTCTTTCATGGCAAACGCGACCTTGATGAAAAACGGATCGTAACGGTAGGAGATCCAGATAAGCGCTTCGAGGAAGATGCCCTTAGATTAATACGAGCAGTCCGCTTCGCATCACAGCTAGGATTCTTTATCGATGAATCCACCCGTACATCCGTACAAAAAAATTCTGAAAGAATAAAACAGGTTTCATGGGAACGAATCCGAGATGAGTTCATGCATATTCTTGCATCCGATCATCCTTCGGAAGGCGTTCTCTTCTTAAAAAATCTTAATCTACTTCAATACTTGCTTCCAGAAGTAGATCTCTGTTTCCTCATTCCGCAAAAAAGTCCGAAACGGCATCACATCTACGATGTGGGGACGCATCTCGTGATGGCGCTGAAACATTGTCCCTCAACTGACCCCATTACTCGGTTCGCCACACTGCTGCACGATATCGGCAAAGCACAGACATTCCGACGTGATGATGAAAGCGGCATCATTACATTCTATAACCATGAGGTTGTTGGTGCTGAACTAACGGCACAGATCGCAGATCGGTTCAGATTAAGCACTAAAGACAAAGAAAAACTAGTTACACTTGTCGCAAAACACCAGTTCACCGTTTCCGAGATGCAGACAGATAAAGCGGTAAAACGGTTTATCCGAGAGGTTGGAAAGGAACATATTCAGTCTATGATAGATCTGAGGACGGGAGATAGACTTGGTTCAGGATCAACTCCAACTTCCTGGCGTCTTGAACTGTTTAAAAAACGTATTGAGGAAGTGCAGCACGAACCATTTCAGATCAAAGACCTCAAAATTTCAGGATACGATATAATGGAGCAACTCCATTTGAAGCCGGGCCCGCAGATCGGTGAAATACTCACTGCTCTATTTGAAAAAGTAGAAAACAAACAACTGCCGAACGAAAAAGAAGCGTTGATGAATGAGATAATTAAGTATGACAGAAGCGAGAAACACTAGTCCTGGAACAATGATTAAAAATATTACAGAGGCTCTCCGTGATCCAGATTGCCTTCCAGAAATTCGTACCTACACACACAGTATTATCACCCTCCTGCTTGCACTTGCTCGAGAATCTAGAACCAGCATTAAAATAAAGTGAGTGCATACTCAGTCTCTACGTGGAGAAGGGATTCTTCGCCATGCCCAGGACACATCGTGTACACTTCACCAAGATTGTTCAGCCGACTCAAAGACTCTTTCAGCACCTGCTTATCACTATATGAATAGTCATACCTCCCTATACCCTCTTTAAATATCGTATCTCCGGTGCAGATAATCTGCTTAGAAGGCATCATGATGCAGCAACTTCCGGGAGTATGTCCGGGAGTATGTAAGATGTGTAACCCGTCAAAATCACCCACATGCATCTCTCCTTCTTTCAACTCAGAAATAGAAACGATAGGAAGAAGTGGGTCTGCAGTAGGAAGAAAATGCCTGACCGTCGCACTCAGTCGATCCACTAAAAATCGGTCACTTTGGTGCATGTAGAACGGAACAGGATATGAACTTTGAATCTCTCCCACCGCCATAATGTGATCAAAGTGGCCATGTGTTGCAATAATAGCATCAAGGGTTAGCTTTCGACGAGACAGTTCTTCAAGAAGAAAATCGGCAGAATCACCCGGATCAATAATAACACAGTGATCTTCATGAATAAGAAAGTAGCAATTACTCTGAAATACTCCCACCGGAAAACGAATGATATCCATCGTGTTACCCTCGCTTCTTTCTTCCCTCGAGCCATACTAAAACAGGAGTGGCAACAAATGGAGAAGAGTAAGTACCGGTGATAGTACCAATCATTAAGGCGATCGAAAAGTAACGGATAGTATCCCCACCGAGCAAGATGAGGGCTAAGAGCATAAATACGATTGTCATAGAATTATTGATTGATCGCACCATCGTTTCCGTGAGAGCCTTGTTGGCAAGTCGTATAATATCTTCACTTCCTTCAGTTCGAATGTACTCCCTTATTTTGTCAAATATGACAATCGTGTCATGTACTGAGAAAGACATCGTGGTAAGAAGTGCGGTTACAAACAACGTATCAAGTTGAGCACCATAAAAATGAGAAATAATGGAATAAACTCCAATCACTACGAGAAAATCATGAATAAGGGCAACGATAGCAGCAATAGCAAAATGTACCCCCTTGAACGCAAAGGTCATGTACAGGAGAATTCCAATAATCGCGATAATCATTGCGAAGAGCGTTTTTCTTACCGCCTCTGCGCCGATCACAGGACCAACGCTCTCAAATCTCAAGACGACCGGCTCAATCTTGAGTGTTGATGCAAGCGCCTCACGCAACCGAACCTCCTGCTGTTCATCAATATTTTTTGCTCTTAGAGAGAGTATTTGCTGTTTAAACTCAAGCCGTTCTGCAGTAATTTTCTGCTGCGTAAGTATGCTTTGTATTACAGACACCTGCTTCTCATCTACTCCTTTCAGTTGGTAATCGAGTACTGAGCCACCGATAAAATCAATTGAATAGGTGTATCCCCATCTCACGACAGAGAAAAGACCTGCGACAATAACAGCGCAGGAAATAAGAACATATATAATGCGGTATTGCAAAAAAGGAACCATACGTTATGGAATACGGTAAAACAAATTAATAAGCCTTCTTGTGATAACTACACCAGTGAATAGACTCGTTGCAACTCCTATTACCAATGTAAGCGCGAATCCCCTCACCAAGCCGAACTGAGGAAGGAAATCCCAGTTGAGCGGATTAAACAGAATGAATCCGACAATAATAGTAGTAATATTCGCGTCTTTAATTGCATCTATTGCTCGCCCAAAACCAAGCCGAATCGCAAGCTCAAAATCCTTGCCCTCCCTCCGCTCTTCTTTGATTCTCTCGAAGATGAGGATGTTTGAATCAACAGCCATTCCAATCGAGAGAATGAATCCAGCTATACCAGGAAGAGTCAAAACGACGGGAATTGCTCTAAAGATTGCAAATGTGATAATGCCGTAGATTAACAAACTCAAGCAAGCAATAAGTCCGAATCTTCCATAATATAGAACCATAAACAGCATAACCATCATTAGCCCAATGACTCCTGCTGTCACACTTTTCCTCACCTCAATCGCTCCGAGAGTGGGACCAATATTCCTCTGTTCCACTAATCTGATAGTAAGTGGGAGTGCGCCCGAGTTTATATTAATAGCTAACTGCTTCGCGGCCTCCATAGTAAAATTGCCGGATATGACTGCATTCCCATCCAGGATGGGCTGCTGCACAACCGGAGCCGAAATGGGGAACTGATCAATGTATATAGCCACCTGCTTGTTCACATTCCGCTTGGTAATCTCTCCAAATAACTGAGAGCCAGCAGAACTAAACTCTAGCGATACCTGTGGTTGACCGTTTTGCTGATTAAAAGTAACCGAAGCTTTCTTAACATCTTTACCGGTAAGACCAGTGTCTTTTGTTAACCGTAGTATCGCAGGTGCGGTTGCAAGTTTAGCATCACTGGTGGCCTCTTCTTCCTTAAAAGAAAGTTGGGCCGTTCGACCAATCAGCTGTACTGCATCGGATACATTAGTAACACCGGGAAGATCTACGATTATCCGATGAATGTTACCTGACTTTGAGGTCTGAATATTCGGCTCAGAGACCCCAAACAAATTCACTCTCCGCTCTATTACATCTCTAGATGCTAGAACAGCGTCCTCAATATCTTCCTTTTTCACATTTCTCGTGTCTGCCTCGAATACTAAATGACTTCCTCCACGAAGATCAAGTCCCAACTCAGTCTTAAACTCCTTTTTAAAGTTAATGTTGAACCTTGACAGATCAATAACAGGCGGATTGAGGATGACATGAACCTTTAATAGACCTTGATTAATGTTGATTGCGATATTTTCTGGAATGACTACCCAGATTAAACAGAACGCAAGCAGGAATAACAACACATAGCGAAGTACTTTCATTTCAGCAACTCCTCCTCATGTCCCACGAGCATTATCTTTGGATGTTTTAAGAATCTCCATATAAATGGATCATTATTTTTCTTTCTGAATGCAAGTTCATCCTCAGACATGACTGTATAGTTTACATCACGCCCAAATATTTTCTCAGCTGCGCTGATAATCTGCGCAACTTCTGGAACAACAACCGTTCCGACAAATAATATATATATCTCATCGTCCTTTATCTCCACCTTCTTTACATACTTCATCGAAAGTGCCACATACTTAACCTTGCCTATCTTTGGCAGATTCTTTATGATATCAGTCGCAAGACTGTTACTTTTCGCAAACAAACGCAGAAACTCGTCATAAAACTGATAGTTTTTGTTTACCGTATACAAGATTTTATTAAGTCTCCGCTCCTTAAGAAGTACTTTCGCCTCAGATAGAATATCAAGTTCGCGCTTAACGGCGTTTACCTCTTCATCAACGTCTCGTACTATTTTTCTTAAATAATGACTTTCATGAATATTATGAAAGAAAAGGGCGAGTATCTTTCTTCGAGCTTTCGAAGGAATAATATGCTGCAGCATAAGCTATAGGTTAATACCGTCTGATCCGTTCAAAATTTATGTTCTATTGTAGCAAATTTTTTGCTGAATCAATCGGATTGTCAAATCAATAGGCAACCTTATTTCCGGTGGGCAGTAGTGCT
>CAZLAJ010000013.1:0-16708 GCA_964557525.1 uncultured Gammaproteobacteria bacterium
CCTACAATTGCATACGGAGGCACATCTTTTGTCACAATCGCTCCAGCTGCTACAGCCGCACCTTTGCCGACGGTTACCCCCGGGAGAATAATCGCGCGGGGACCGATAAAGACATAGTCCTCGATGGTAACCGCCTCTGTTATTACCCCCTCATAAGCTGCGAAGTGTTCAGCATTTAGATTGTGTTCAGAGTTATAGATCATAACTTCTGATGCAATATCTACATGATCACCAATCGTGAGAGGCGCTCTTCCGTCAAGCACCGCTCCTTCACCAACAATTGTATCGCTGCCGATCGTAATATTATAGGGAATGTAGAATCGGGCACCCATATGAATGGTAGACCCGCTGCCGATCTTCATACCTGACACTCTGTAGCTCAATCTTCTGAAGTGGTGCAAAGGAATATATCCTATCAGATGAAGGAGATATACCTGAAATTCCAGAGCTATTACTCTTATCCGTTCAGATACTTTAAAAAAAACATCGGAAAGTTCCATTTCTTTGCCTGTCTTATCAGATAGACCTGTTTTCATACACCTATTATACATAACTTCGTATCTAATGATCACCTCGCACTAGAAGCATAAGCCAAAATTAGCTACAATAGACATATGCGGTCACTGATAAATCAACTCTATTTTACGAGGAATATAGATGGAGATGAGTTGATCGAAAACTTCTTAGTCTCGGCAGTGGCGACCGTTCTTTTAACCCGGTTTTATCTCGACATTACCGGTTATCCTAAGATAGGCACTGGTACGTTCCATATCGCGCACGTCGTATTCGGCGGCATATTCATGATGATTGCCGTAGTATTTCTCCTAGGATTTCTTAACTCATCTATCCGGTATTTCTCTGCTGTATTAGGTGGTATTGGTTTTGGACTGTTTATAGATGAGCTTGGCAAGTTTGTCACCAGCGATAATAACTACTTTTTTCAGCCTACGGCAGCTCTCGTATATATGATTTTTGTACTACTCTACCTATTCCTCAGAACATATGAGAAAAGACAGGTGTATACCAAAAAAGAGTATCTTCTCAACAGCATTGAGATGCTCAAAGAAATGGTATTAAATGATATGGATTCTGAAGAAAAAGTAAAAGCGCTCGAGTACTTAGGCAAGAGCGATCAACGAAAAAGTATTGTTCACTCACTTACAGAACTCATCCAACGCGCCGACACCGTCGAAGAGCATAACGGACCTCTTGCAAATATCAGGATGCACCTACGTACAATCTACCATCGTCTTATTAATAATAAGTACTTTGTCCGCTTCCTCATAGCTTTTTTCCTGTTCGTATCTTTACTGAATATCATAATTGGCGTGATCCTGGTTATGGATTATCAAAATCTCAGCTATAGCGAGCTGGGGCGGATCATCTCAACATTGCTTGCTGGAATCTTTGTGATAATAGGAAGCCTGTACTTAAAAAGGAACAGGCTTCGAGCATACCAAATGTACAAACGGTCCGTTCTCATTACGATTTTTATAACTCAGTTCTTTCTCTTTTATATCGATCAGTTTTCAGCGGTCATTGGACTACTCGCAAACATCCTCATTCTCCTTGTATTGGACTACCTTATCAATCAGGAACGAGCCGGGGTCTTCGAACAAAAAAAGTAGAGTTGTATAGATCTCACAAATGATAAGAGGGCCCCCTATCCGCTTGTATGCCATATCTTTTCACATGAAAGAGTGTCATTTCTATGATAGATGGTGTTGGGGAAGTGCGCGGATAGAATGGATGTTCTTTTTATCAAAGACATATCTCACCAAAATTTTGTAGGTATCATAGTCAAATGATATGGAGTCAATGCTGTAGGGTGAGATATTGTCATCTGCTTGACTTCTCACTTTATCAATCAAACACCATTTATCGAGAATGAACTGATCACTAATCTCACGTTGCGCATCCTCTTCGCCGATTACAACTGGCCCCTTGAAAGGCCACTGCTTAATACGATACTTTACGAAAGCCTCTATAAAGCGCAGATTGTACTTCAAAGGCATCTCTTTACCGATACATGCGCCCTTACAAATACCCAGTTTATAACTGAAACAAGATCCTTTCGTCTTCTCTAGTCCCAGTCTCCGTTCGCAGAGCATATGGTCTTTTACGAGATGAGAAAGGAAATCCTTTGCCTGCTTTCTGCTTTTAAATATTCCCACGATTTCTTCTAAATCGGCAATCTCAATCTGAGACACTTCTTCAACAATGACTGACATATATCCTTCCTTATCCTCGCTTTTTTTAACAACGACAAGCTTGCGAGTATTTCGCAGCATACGATTATACATAGGCTGCAGTTGTTTAATAAGGCTTGACTCAAGCAGCAGGGCACCAAGTTCTCCCGCTGTGGGGACACACTCAATTCGGGTAGCCTGTTGACAGATATTCATCTCTTTATGAGAACTATAGTCGGAGTTAAAGTGCGAAAGAACTCGTTCTTTAATATTGACACTCTTTCCAATATATAGGGGTGTTGGTGAGTCGCCATAGAAGATATATACACCAGGAAGTTCGGGCAGTGATTCTAGAGTGTCTACCGGCATGTGAGCAGGAAGGGACGGTTGTTTCAAGAGTGTGGCGAATGCGTTCTGAACGGTATCCTCCGGCAACATCTTATCGATTGCCTGAAAAAACTGCCAGATTACGTGCGCATCATCGTACGCACGATGCCTCCGGTTACAGGGTATTCTAAATCGTTCTATAATGCTGTCAAGATTATGATGTGTATACTGAGGGAACAGCATTTTTGACAATTTTACTGAACACATCTGTTTTGGACTGAATTGAATATCTATACGTTTAAACTCATTTTTGAGAAATCCATAATCAAACCGGGCATTATGTGCCACGAATATACATCCGTCCATAAGTTCAATCAGTTCATGAGCGATATTCTCAAATTCAGGCGCTGTCTCTAGCTCTTTAGCCGTAATTCCGGTAATATCAGTAATAAATGGCGAGAGATATGTACGGGGATTTACACACGAGTTAAACGTTCGGACAACTTGATCATTTTCAACACGAACAATACCAACTTCGATTATGCGATCATAATGAGCACTTCCTCCAGTTGTCTCAACATCAACAAAACAGTAGTTTGCGTTCATATTGGTGAAGCAGATGCGGTCTTAGAAGACGATTATTCTAGTTTAGCAGAAATAGGACACATATAAAAGTGCATCATGGTACAATCAATATATGAAAAAAGAGTATATTATCGCGATTGCGATATTCTTCGTTGTAATTGGAGCATTTTATTATTTTATTTCCTCAATAACATCTCAGCAAACGAAGCGCGAGACAAGTATTGAACCAACATCAAAGCCTATGCAGATCCTATCTCGACCAGCGATGCAGATAGACGCCAACAAATCGTATACTGCGGTCTTACAAACCACCGAAGGAGACATTTCAATTACATTGAATGCCAAAGAAACCCCCAATACCGTCAATAATTTTGTCTACCTTGCTAAGAAATCGTTCTACGACAAGACCATCTTTCACCGGGTAATTAAAGGATTTATGATTCAGGGAGGAGATCCTGCAGGAAACGGAACGGGCGGTCCGGGATACACATTCGAGGATGAAAAATTCTCGGGAGAGTATAAGCGGGGAGTAATCGCAATGGCAAACCGAGGTACAAACACAAACGGCAGTCAATTTTTCATTATGCATGCTGATTATCCCCTTCAAAAAAATTATGTGATCTTTGGTTCTGTCACAAAAGGAATGGATGTAGTAGATAAAATTGCTGAAGCACCAGTTTCAGTAAGTGCTACGGGTGAAGAATCAAAACCAGTAAACCCGGTCATGGTCAAGAAGGTTACAATATCTGAGCAATAGCAGATATGCGCATAAATAAGATGGTTGTCTTCTTCATACTCTTCGTGGCTGGGAGCCTCAGCTATTTTGCATACGTGCGCAATAAGCAGTACACCGCGCTCTATCCGCCATCTCCCACTCCTCGCATGTACGCGCAAGCGAAAAATGACACTATTCTGTTGGCAACTCCCAAAATGGAAGAAGCGGTTGACTACAAGTTTCCAGTTCGTGGAACTGCCAAGGTGAGGGGAACCATGATGGTGCTTAAGGTGCTTGACGGAAAAAGTGAGACCACCTATCTTGACACGACGGTATATGCAGATGTAAATAAAACGGGAGAGTTTGGAGATTTCACCTATATCGTCGACCTGACGGAAGCCAAGAAGAAGTTCCCTCAGCTGAAACGAGGTTCAGCAATACGATTAGAGCTCTACGAACCATATCAGGCTCAGAATAATGAGGCCGAGCTCATGGTTCCCCTCACGATATCTGAATAACCATATACTGTTTACTGCATCGCACTTTTTGCCTGTCGGTCCTTTACTCGTCTCTCTGTACCAGAAAGATATCTCTTGCGTAGTCTCAAATTTTGTGGAGTTGCCTCCAGAAGCTCATCTTCATTAATGAAATCAAGTGCCTGTTCAAGTGAAAGTGGTGATGGCGGTTCAAGAATGATGCTTACTCCTTCTCCCGAGGATCTATTATTGGTTAACTGTTTCGCTTTGCATACGTTTACCTCAATATCAATATCTCTCGAGGACACACCTACAATCATTCCCTCATACACATCTACTCCGGGACCGATAAAGAGCATTCCCCGCTCCTGTGCATTACCAAGGCCGTATGTGAGCGACTGGCCAGGTTGTGTCGCAATTAAGGCACCATTTCTGGTAGATTCCATACGGGTTCCCTTAGGCAGATACCCAAGAAAGTACGTGCTCATTATTGCAGTTCCCCGAGTCTTTGTCATTAATACACTTCTGATGCCAAGCAAATTTGCGTCTGATATCTTATAGGTTAACCGGACACTATTCCCTATGTTGACCATATCTTTCATCTCACCCTTCCTTTTACCAAACTCTTCCGATACTGTTCCCATATATTCTGCAGGCACATCTATTGTCACCTCTTCATATGGCTCGCTTACTATGCCGTCAATCTCCCGATATATCACTTGTGGTTTAGAGATCTGTAACTCATATCCTTCTCTTCGCATAGTCTCAATAAGTACTGAAAGGTGCAGCTCTCCCCGTCCATAGACGATAAAGCTTATTCCTTCCGGATCGTCCTCTATCCGCAATCCAAGATTTGTCTCTTTCTCTTTCATCAGTCTCTCACGAATCTGTCTGGAAGTGGTATACTGACCTTCCTTTCCGGCAAACGGACTGGTGTTTGGACCAATGGTAATCTTAATTGTCGGCTCTTCAACCGAGATAGTGGGGAGGGATTCTGGATTAGCAGGATCGGTGACTGTCTGGCCAATAGTCAGTTCTGGAATGCCAGCAAGCGCGATAATGTCTCCTGCAACCACCTCATCAACCTCTTTTTTTTGCAGCCCTTCGAATGTATAGAGCTTCTGTGCTCTAAACGTGCCGATGACCTTTCCGTTATCAACCAGCGTAATCGGTTGGTTTTTCTTTAAAGAACCCCTGTACACCTTACCAATACACAGTTTACCGACATACGTGTCAAAATCTAACGTAGAAACAAGCATTTGAAATGGTTCTGATTCCTTAATGGCAGCATCTGGCACTTCATTCAAGATCGTATCGAGAAGGGGGGTGAGATCGCCAGAACTATCACTGTTATACTGTTCAGGAAGTTGATAGTATGCCTTCCCATCACGTCCAACAGCGTAAAGAATCTCAAACTGTAACGATGAGTCGTCGTCGGCAAGCTCTAAAAATAGATTCTCAACTTCGTTAATGACTTCTGCAGCTCGTGCATCTTTCTTGTCAATCTTGTTTATCACTAAGATAATGTTCAGTTTTCGCTCGAGGGCCTTTTTCAAAACGAACTTTGTTTGAGGCAGTGGACCTTCAGCAGCGTCCACAAGCAGAATGGCACCTGACGCCATGTTAATAGTCCGCTCTACTTCTCCACCAAAATCCGCATGTCCGGGAGTATCAATAATGTTAATCTTCGTGTCTTTATAAAATACAGCTGTGTTTTTAGCAAGAATGGTGATTCCTTTTTCCCTCTCCAGATCATTTGAGTCCATGATGAGCGTTTCGCTCATCTCTCTTTGATTATCTCGAAAGGTATGCGTCTGTTTGAGAAGCGCATCGACTAGTGTGGTCTTACCGTGATCAACGTGTGCAATTATGGCTATATTTTTTATCTGCATATATATGATTCATTAAATACCTACGCTTCATGCTCAAATGTGAAGCCGTGCTTTCTCCCCTCAAAAATTGAGTCACAAAAAAATATCAAGCACTGCTTGAACAAGAATATTGTACCATAATTTCTTACTAATCTCTTGCGATCTTCCTACCGCCCCATTTCAAGCACTTTTTACAATTAACATATGAAAATTGGTTTAGCATTAGGCGCTGGAGGAGTTCGTGCATTCTCTCATATCGGGGCAATAAGAGCACTGGAAGATAGCGGGATACCAATCGACGCTATATCAGGAACAAGTATGGCGTCATTTGTTGGCGCGCTTTATGCTGCGACAAAAGACATCGAGTATGTAGAATATTTGGCTGTACAGAATCACTGGCCCACACTCTTAAGAATTATGTCCGAGTTCTCCTTCCGCCATGGACTATTTAACGGCAACCATGTCAAGCGCACGATCGAGAAAGCGCTCAAAGGCGCAACCTTCGATGATCTACTTATTCCCTTTGCAGCAGCTGCGACAGATCTTCATTCAGGCAAAACGATTCACATTATTAATGGGATTGTGAGTGATGCGGTATTTGCAAGTAGTGCAGTACCTGCACTGTTTCAACCAATAAAAAAAGATGCGATGCTACTGGTAGACGGGGGCGTTTCTTCGCCCATTCCAGTCGAATCTGCACGATCCCTGGGGGCAGATATCGTAATAGCGATTGATCCGGTACCCGAACATGATGTTTGTGAGACTCACAAACAGGACGGCATCTTCGAGGTACTCAACCACTCTCTTACGGTTATCAACTATCTTGTCTCACGTCAAGAGCTGAGATCTGCTGATGCTGTTATTCATACCGACTGTTCATCAGTCGTATGGACTGATATCTTTTCTCCGGAAAAGATCAAAAGGGTAATACAGATCGGCGAGATATCAGCGATAAGACACATAGATGCGATTAAAGAAAAGATCAGAATCGCTCAAAATCCATTTGCTACATTCGGCCAATCTGTCAGATATTGGCTGAACAGATCATACAATTATGTTAATCCATCAATGCCATCCTAGACAAACTACGATAGTCTAATCGTAATATACGCAAGCAGTACAGAGCACGATACAGAGGTTTCGCAAACAGTCTTCGTAAACGAACTGTTAGGCAGCTTGTCTACATCCAGTCATCTGATTCATCAGAACTCCTGATAAACCTCGACTTCATCCCCTCACTTCTTCTGCCAAAGATAAAACGTCTCCTCGCGTAAGTAATATATAGTTTATGCTTCGCCCGGGTAATGCCCACATAGAAGAGTCTTCGCTCCTCCTCGAGTTCTAATAAGTCGTGTATCGCTCTTGCATGCGGGAGGATTCCCTCCTCGAGACCGATGATAAATACATACTCAAACTCCAGACCCTTAGCTTGATGGAGCGTCATAAGCCGCACTCCATCTTCATGAGATTTACCCGTTTTCTTCTCTCCCTCAAAATACTCAGACTCAACAAGGGATACCTGCTCAAGAAACTCTATAATGTCAGGACAAGAGATTGCGACAGATTTCAATTCTTTAATATTTTCTAGACGTGCATAGTCTTCAGGATCATCCTGGTTATAAAGCTCCAGGTAGTTAGTCCCCCGCATAACGCGGTCAATGATCTCAACGGTTGATAGTTCATGCTTCTGTGCCGAAAGCTCTGTGTATATGTCTTTATAGCTTTTGAAACGCTTCATTCCTATTTTTTTTATCCTATTTAAGGCAAGCTCATCTGTAGGATTGACAATCAAGCGAAGATACGACAGAATATCCTTTATTTCCTTTCTCTCATAAAAACGTGTTCCTCCGATGAGCATATAGGGAACACCGTAATGCAAAAATCCCTCTTCTACCGAACGAGACTGCGCATTCGTACGGTAAAGTACAGCGATATCTTTGTACTCAACCCCGCCATTATTCAACCGCTCTATTTCTTTCGATATAAATACCGACTCTTCTTCTTCGTTCTCTGCCTCAAAAAACTCAATATCCTCCCCCTTACTATTTCCAGTTTTTAAATGGAGAATGGGATGGGTCTGATTTTTTGATATCACCTCATATGCGAAATCAAGAATGGTCTGAGTTGATCGGTAATTTCGTTCTAGATGGTATGTTTTTACATCAGGAAAGTCCTGTTCAAACTTTTCAAGGTTGCGAATATCAGCCCCTCTCCAGGAATAGATACTCTGTGAGAAATCCCCCACCACAGTTACATTTTTATATCTCTCCCCCAACTGCTTAGTAAGCAGATACTGAGCAAAATTTGTGTCCTGAAACTCATCTACTAGAATATGTTGGTAGCGCTCCTGATATTTTTCGAGAACCTTCGGAAACGTAGAAAAGAGCAGATTAACCTTCATGATGAGGTCGTCAAAATCGACAGCATTACTCTTGACCAGCTCTTTTTCATACTCTTCATAGATCGCAGCAACTGTAGCTGCATTATAGTCTGAAAAGATCTCAAGATACCGCGCAGGAGTCACCATCTGATTTTTTGCCCCTGATATTCTATACATCACATACGATGGCGTAATCCGTTTTCCATCATACTTTTTTATAAGAGATCGTATCAATGATGACTGATCGTCATCATCATAGATCGAAAATGTGTGCTCTAGTCCCAAATGCACACCATCACGTCTTAGAATCTGTGCACAGAAAGAATGAAACGTCCCTACATATCCAAGAGATACCAAGCCATGAGACATCTTCATAATTCTCTCTTTCATCTCTCGGGCAGCCTTATTTGTAAACGTAATCATGAGAATGGAGCGGGGATCAACATGTTCTGTTTTTACGAGATGCGCAACCTTACTAATCAAAATGCGTGTTTTTCCCGATCCTGCCCCAGCAAGCACAATTGAGGGTCCATTTACATGTGAAACGGCCTCTGCTTGTTGAGAATTAAGAGTGTCATTCATAAGAAAGTATGCAGCGTGCCTCACATTATACCGTTCTCATAACCCATATTACAAAAGAGAATAGACGAAGATTCCATCTTTTATCTCCAGCATCGATAAACACCATTCCTTCCACTACCATACTAACGCCAGTTTATGAATATATTTCGCATGATTACAACTGCACCTCTAACGGGAGTGCAAATGAAAAGATCGAGCCACCCTCTTCATTATTCTCTACCCACATTCTCCCTTTATGTCTCTCAACTATCTGCTTTGAGACATACAGTCCGATTCCAAGCCCTGCAACACGACTTGCTGATTTTGCACGGTAGAATCGCTCAAATATCTTCTCTGTTTGGTCCACAGGCACACCGATTCCATGATCATAGATAGATGTAATAATCTCAGTGTCAGTTTTCTTAACTATTACCCTAATTCTGTCTGCAGGGTTGGGGGTATATTTCACCGCATTGTTCAAAAGATTCATCAAAACCTGTTCCAGTCTTGTTCTGTCACCATACACTTCCATAACATCACATTCCTCACAGATGATGGTGTAGTTGGGTGCGGATAGCTGCGCAGTTTCCACAGTCTCCTTAACAAGCTCTACATAATTAAACCGTGAAAATGAATACATCAACTTTCCCGCCTGAATCCTGGAAACATCCAAAAGATCCTTAATCAACTCATTCAAACGTTCGATATATGAATCCGCTTTTGTAGCGAGCTCTGTTCCTTTTCTGTCCTCTCTCTTCTCCAAGTAACGCCTCAAAATCTGAATGTATCCTTTTATAGCAGTAAGGGGGGTACGAAGCTCATGTCCTGCTATACTGATAAACTCGTCCTTCTGCTTTTCAATCTGTTTTCTTGCGGTTATATCAAGAATGAACGTAATGTACTGTCCTCGTTCATGATCAAGCGCGGCCCTTCCAACCAACACAGGAATATGAGTACCGTCTTTACGGAGATACTCCTTTTCATAGGTATATGTTCTCTTTTCGTTCAACACTGCGCGAACCGCTTTTTCATCCCGCTCCCAGTACTCTTTCGGGGTAATATTCCGTAATCCAAGATTTGGAATGTCATCCCTCGTATAGTTGATCATCTGAAGAAATGTGTCATTCGCATCGATCATTGTTCCATTAATATGTCCCACCAATACACCAAGGAGTGATGAACCATAGAGAGCGTTAAACCGCTGTTCGCTGATCGTTAATGCCCTCGTTCTCTCGTTCACTTTCTCTTCAAGCACACGATTGAGATTACGAATCTCGTTCTCCGCTTTCTTTCTACGGGCAATCTCAACTCCGAGCATTTTGTTCTGCCTTCGTATGTCCTCGACCGTGGGTGTGCTCACCAGTGTTGGTACCAGTTTCCACAGCATTACCGCAGTTACAATTGACACAATGCCCGTAACCATATCGAACACCGCCTCGATAGCAAAAATAGGATACCAGAAGACAAGAACATGCAGTAAATGAGTTATCCCACATAAAAATATAAATGCGCAAAATAGCCAAAATAGCCAGCTATTGACAATCTCTTTCCTCAGATATCCAATCAGCACTAGAGCAAGCGGAATTGAAAAATAGGCGATTGAGGTAATGAGGTTGCCGATTATAATGAACCACATTAAGGAGGGATTCTGTACAAAGTGTATAGAATGCGGTTCTATATGCGTGTCCAGAAGGGAAGATATAATATGTAAGAACTCCATACAAAAACTATATTATACCTCTTGAATAAAAATTTATTTGTGAGAATTAAGTAAGAATGGCAGTTGAATGGTTTTTAGAGGTGATGCCTGTCACTGCAATCTAATCCCCCATGTCTTATCCTGATATTAAGGAGGAAAACGTATGTACCATCAATCAAGAATTATTAATACAATAAGACGAATAAACCACACGGACGATCCATGGTATGAAATACTTATCGACTGTTCTCACTCGTCACACCGTCAAGAACTAAACATCGACTCGCTATAACCATCCTATGCTATCTTTTAACTCATACACCATCAAGGCGCTCCTTCCACTGGTCATACCTATCTCTCTTCTTGCAGCCATGGGGGTGGTTGAAAATATAAACCAGCCTGGAAAAGGCATAATTCACTTTTTACAAGTTCTGCCAATAATCAGCATTATTATCATTATTCTGAGGTCTCCGCAACAAGGAGGACTTCTACTTCTCATCCTCACTACCATTGCAACGGCGGTGGTATTTTCTTCTCAAACGTATAGTATCATGCAGATCATATTTATCGATATTGTCTTCCTTTTACCAGCTATGATTACGGGAGTGCTACTCACCCTCCCTTCCCATATCAATCTCCAGAAAAAAATGAGGCCGTATCACAACCAAAAAAATGTGTGATACGGCTTACATCACTCTAAAGACATGTCTCAGGTCATCCACACCTGTTTTCGAGATCTTCGTATCATTATGGATGCCACATTTTCAATCCCATCTTCCAAAATCTATGCATGCCAAACTGTGACAGATCAATCTTATGCTGATTTGCCCAGTCCTGCAGTTCTTGCCGCACTTTCTCCCTCTCTTCTTTTCTCTGTTGCAGGGTCATTGTCCGCAATGCGTCTCTATTGTCCATATGCCTCTTCCACAGATCGTTGAGTTTGGCAAGGATTGCTGTCTTCTGCTCTGCTGTTATCTTTTTGTCCTTAACCATCTGATCAAGCTTTAATGTAATCTGCTCTTGTCTCTGTGTGTTTCTTTCAACCTGGTACTCTTTAAACACCTCGTTAACATCACCTTCCTTCAAACCGAACTTCTGTGCAATCTTCTGAGACAATGTTTGCTTATTAGCTTGTGCAGATGCGGAAGTACTAAATAGAACTGTCAAAACAAAGATTGTAGGAACTATCATCATTTTCTTATTCATACTCTTCACCTCCCCTCTCATAAAACAGCACTGGTAAAAGATTTTGGCTACTGATATATAGTGCCACCTACTGTTTATACCGATATATTAATTCGTCACCCTTAATTATCGCTTAAATGAGGCGCTTCATGTGACGGGGCAGTTTAATAGTAAAGATTGATCCTTCACCCACCTTACTTTTTACATCTATCTCTCCATCGTGTTGTTCCACAATCTGTTTTGCAATCGATAACCCAAGTCCATGACCTCGAACCACATCATTAGAACGCGAGTTGTCTGCGCGATAGAAACGGTCGAAAATGAACTCTAGTTCCTTTTTGGCGATACCAATGCCGTTATCCTTAACTGAAAATATAATCCACCTGTCTTTTATTGATAATGTTACATTAATCTCTGAATGGGGATTGCTGTACTTAATTGCATTATCCAGAAAAATAATAGATAGTTCTTTAAACTTATCACGCGTCCCTATATACTCTACCTCTGTTAGTTGTGCTTTGATAACAATTCCCCGCTTTTTAGCTAAGGGTGCTGCAACATTAATTCCCTCCTGTATCACTTCGTTTAGCTGAAAAGGCGCTTGCTTGCCGTTGAGAGCTGCCGTCTCAGACTGAGCAAGCTCAAGCAAGTTATCAGTCAACCTCTGCAACGACACCACCTCCTCGAGATTACTCGCGATTAATGATCGTGCATCTTTAATACTGAGCGATGCATCCATCAGTCCCACCTCCATCTCAGTGCGTAACGATGTAAGCGGAGTTCTTAACTCATGCGACGCATCGCCTATAAAACGATTTTGTTCATCGACCATTTCATCGATTGGCTTAAGTGTTTTGCCAGCTAAGAAATATCCTGCAAGTCCTGCTACAACCAGTATGCTCGTATTGAGAATGATGAGATTTGTCAGAAGTCTTTTTCTTGCAAGAGCAATTGCATCTAGATTTATCCTTAGTCTCAAATTCTGCGGCCGAAGAGTGCTAAACGGCATACGCATCTCCTGCTGCTCATCTATCACATTTTGTAAAAGCTCAAGTCTTCGGAACTCGCGATCTATACCCATAAATATAAATACGCTGAATAGGATACTAATGATCATAATAATGAGGAGATACCATAGGGTAAGCTTTATACGCGCAGATTCAAGAAGTGAAGATATCATGCTATAGTAGATATTTTATACCCAAATCCGCGGAGTGTATGTATGAGGGTGGGGGGTGCAAATGGATTATCTATTTTTTCTCGCAGGTGATTTATATACACTTCTACCGAATTAGGCAATACATCTGAGTCATAGTCCCAGACATGGTTAATAATCTGATCTTTTGTTATCACTTTATCTTTATGCCTCATCAAGTACTGCAGAAGAGCAAACTCCTTTTTAGACAGCCGGATGCGCACCGCTCCGCGTTTTACTTCATAGGTAGTAGTATCAAGCATGAGATCCCCGACCGTTAGAATGCTGCCCTCAGTTTTACGCGGCCTCCTGATAAGCGCACGGATACGGGCCAGCAGTTCCACAAATGCAAACGGCTTTGTCATGTAGTCATCTGCCCCCATATCGAGCCCCCTCACCTTATCTTCTACCTGACCTTTGGCGGTAAGCATGAGGATGGGTGTATGAATATTTTCTTTTCTCAGTTGTGTGGCGATCTGCACTCCATCCATTAAAGGCAGCATTAAATCGAGAATAATAAGGTCATACTCTTCTGTGGCTGCCAAGTCATAACCGGACTCACCGTCGTATGCAACATCAACCGCGTAGTGATCTTGCTCTAAACCCTTCTTAATGGAGTTTGCTATCTTGTGTTCATCTTCTACCACCAAAATACGCATGTAGTCATTTTACCAATATCTACCTTAAAATAATCTTAACTTTTACGGCGACAGCTCTATCCCAAGAGAGGTGAGTAGGCTTGCCGCTTCTGGAAGTGAGAAGCGAGCTTTTGCAACTTTGTTAGCAGTTGGATCAATTGCATAGTTATACGCGCCGACAAAACTGCTGCTGCTCAGATTCGTATGGTGAAAAACAGACCGATGGAGATCGCTTCCGTCGAAACTGCTGTCACTTAAATCTGCTTCAGTAAAATCGACTTCATGCACCGTACTGTCTTTTAACAAAAGTTTTGGATGCTTAATGTAACTAAAGTTTGAATAATCAAGAACAGAAGACTGAAATGAAAGGCCACGAATACTCCTTGCCTTAATCCAATCCATACCAATGATCTTTGATTTGATAAACATTACCTCATGAAATATAGTTTGGTTCAGTGTGATTGCACTGAGGGTGCACTCGGAAAAAGAGCAGTCGATAAACCGGCATTCTTTAAATATACAGTTCAAAAAAACACAATGAGAAAACACGCATCCCTCGCACTCTATGCCATGATAAACCGTCCCATCGCTTTGAGACACATGGAATGACTTGCCAGTATAGAACGAACCATTCTCCATCTGAGAGAGTATAGGTTGAGTGGTACTCATATACCAGAAAAACACCCCAACATCTGCTGATACCTCATACCGTACAAAAAAGCAATGATAGGTATAACAATAAACATAAGGAGTGCGAGATATTTTGATAGAGTAGTCACCGTAGTTAATTCTTTAGGCAGCAGGTGCTTTCTCATACAGATACTAAAAAATGAAAGATAAAAAGATGAGAGATGACGCAACTGCCATTATTATAACTGCATTTGTAATAATTCCTGTTTGCGGTAATGACTGCAATCTAGTCACCATTGCTGAAGGAGTGGATGGGTACCAGCTCACCGTAAGTGTTGGACTCAAAGTAGTTTGCATTGTTGACGAACTTGTTGCAAGAGATCCTGTGGGCGAGATATACGCAAGCACAATCTCAGTAGGCGATGGTGTCACGGTGCCGGAAAGCCCATCGCTATTTATTACCTGTTGGGGCGAGAGTACAACTGTTGGCGATGCAGCATTAATGGGTAAAACTTTCTCGTACGACTGATTTGACGCTTTTACCTGATTTTGAATTACGGTTGACGAAGTGGTGTCTTTAAAAAAGAATGTCCGTAAATAAAAGGTGACCACTACCATAATTACTATAGTGATCGAAAGCGCGGCAATTACTGCTTGATTTTTATTAAGCTTCATATATTTTTATCATTTACCAAGCCACCCTTCCTTCAGCGAGTGAAGCTGTGCCCGTAAATACAACTGCGCTGAATCAGATGCGACTGTATGCTTAATAAAATATACATTATTTTTTGCATTATATTCTGTAGATGTGATCGCTGAGGACCAAGGTTTATTTGGTTCTAATAAAAACCGTGCCCTGTCGATGTCGGCACCTACCACTTTCTCAATCCCAATAATAATCGTGTCCCCTGGCTTCAGATTACTTAATGCTAATTCATTTAGAGGTATGAAAGCTTCATTATATACCACTATTCCCCGCGACTGGCGAACCTGCTCTTTTACAGACTCTGTCTTCTCAAGCTGGGCATGATTGATAAGTTGGGTGTACCCCGCTATACTCGCCAATCCAAAAATAATAACGAGCGCGATTAGGAGAGATATAACTCGGTTATTCGATTTTTTGAGCGATGGAGAAGCCTTTTTTACAACCGCTGTCTGCGCTTTTTGAAGCACCTGATCATCAAAATTTGGTATCGTGGGGCGCTTTAACTTCTGTTTTTCTCTGTACAGTAAAGCAACTTCATAAAACAGGAAGGCAAGAGTGATAAAGAAAAAAAACAGACTAACAATATTAAGGGAGGAGAGCATTAAAATTGTATCCATAGATCCATTCTAGATCTGTATTGACTAGAAAGCAAGAATGACTCCTAATCCAACAACCACCAAACCTGCGCTAATGATCGTGATGGGTATGACATTAAACCCCGTAACCGGCGGTGTAGGTGTTGTACTGACGGGGTAAGTGGGCTGCACAGTAACCGATGGAGCTGGAGATGAGGCGACAACGGTCGGAGCAAGGGTGGCAGATGGAGTAGATATGGCACTTTCCCCTAAGACCTGTCCGCTTTTTGTAATATTAAATGCACGCTTATCCTTTATATTCTGTCCCCCAAACTGTACTGTTGCATCAATCATATACTCTCCTGGTGAAAGATCGCGGTCTAGGGTAAGCTTCCAACCGCCGGAAGCATCAGCTCTCAGCGAGTACGTAGCGCTTTTTCGCGGCTGTGTCTGAGTGAGTATGATGGAGACAAGCGAGTTCGGATCGGCCAATCCCTTAATTAGAGGCCTCTTGACCGGCATAAACGTATTATCTTTCGGGAATAGGATTCCGCCTTTTTCCAGATTCACCAGTTCCTTGCCTTTTGTTGGAACCGCAGAAACACCAAGTACATTATCTCGAACTGGAAACGAGTACGATGATCCCATCAAAATTGTCTGCGGGAGAGGACTTAATGACTTTACGTTGGCAGTTATATTACTCTCCCCAGAATCTGAAACGATCCTCAGGTGCACCTTATCAGAATCTGCAAGAATTATCGCACTATTAGAAACCTGTGAGGTTACCGTCTGAAGGGGAATGAGAAACTCACCAGTTATCTTTGTAAGTGTAAGAAGCGGGTAGGCATTCTCAACAGTCAAAAATACAAAAGCGTCATTTGCAGGTTGACCATTCGCAAGCATCACCTGTCCGTACGCCGGTTTAATATTCGCTCCAACATCGTTACGTGTCGCAGTAGTGATCTCAAAAGGTTTG
>CAZLAJ010000014.1:0-16267 GCA_964557525.1 uncultured Gammaproteobacteria bacterium
ACACCGTTTACCTCCTCATGTGTCTCATCTTTCTTTTCATCTCCAAATTTTTCCTTTGGAGATTGTACTTCTGATATCGACTCCTGCTTCTCTTCCTCTTTAGCTGATTCTTTTGTTTCTTCTTTCTTTTCCTCTACAACCTCCTGGATGTTAACTGAGGCACATTTGCTGCAGATAGGTGTTGCGGACTTCTTTGTTTCTGTCGTAAACTTGTTCCCACAGCTTTCGCACAGGTATGACTTAATTACATTGTCTACAATCTTACTCGGGTCAACAAGCTCAACTTTTTCAATGTTAAATACAAAATTCTCTCCGTCAAAATCCACTAGTATCTGGTCTCCGGCACTTACCTTCTTTTCAATAATTAAAGTGGAAATCGGATTTTCTACCAGTTTTTGTATTGCTCTTCGAAGTGGTCTAGCTCCATACACCGGATCGAATCCTGATCTGACTATCTCTTTTACTGCCGAGTCTGTATATATGAAACCCATATCTTGCTCTTCCAATAGTTTCGCAAGACTCTCTAACTGAAGCTTTACAATCTGCATCATGTGGCTAAACTTCAGAGGCTCGAAGATAATAACCTCATCAAAACGATTGATTAACTCAGGGCGGAAGAACTTCCTCAACTCACCCATTACTTTATCTTTCACTACATCATATTTTTTACGACTGATCTCCTCATCTACCTTCTTCTTCTCTTCAAGCTCGCGATCAAGCGGGAAATCAGCACCGAAATAATCCTTAAGAGTCAGTGTCTTCCACACTTTCTCGTTTATTGCCCGCACCAAAATGCTATCTCCAAAGATAATGATCTCTTTTCCAAGTGGAGAGAATGTATGTATGTCCCAGTGGGTGGTGGGGAAACTCCCCTCACAAGTCTGGTCAACAAAATAGTCTTTCAAATATCCAGTTTCCCAATCAGTTGTACCTTCTTTTCTCCTCCAATACCGGTCCTTATATGTCACAATCTCCATCTCATCAGGAGTATACGCATGTGTTTTCCATTTAACAGTCGGAAGCTGCTCTTCAGGAACATCGGGAAGAGCATTCACCACCACACTGTCTTTAAGATAGTCAATAAGAGTAGATGTCTCCCAAATCTTCGCGGTTGTTGAGTTTCGTACAAAGATTGTGTTTCCTTTTGTCACCATCTCTACACCCTTTGCAGACATCGCGTGAGTATCAAAACCCATTGATGGGAAATCAACTTTCTCTTTCTCTGTTTTTTCGGTTAATTCACCTTCAGACTTCTGAGCTACCTCTATCTTCTGTCCAGCAAAATAGTCAAGCATCATGCCGTCTTGCCACTGTGACTTCTGTTCATTAGTTGAAGTTTTTTTGTTATCGCTCTTTTTATCATCTTTTGCCGTATCAATAGTCTCATCTTTCTTTTCTTCTTTCTTAACGTCTTTTTCCGGGTCTTCTTTTGGTGTCGCAGTTAAATCTCGCTCAAAATATTTAGCTCCTATGGTGAGTATCTCTCTCCCTCGAGGAGAGTACGCATATGTTGAAACCATTGGAGGCTCCTCTATCTCACCTTTACCACTCTTCAGCATCTCGTCTTGTATGATTGAAGTTCCAATATTTGAAGTACAGATTACAACGGTATTTTTAAATGAAACCACATGCCCTTTATTATCAGTCAACCTTCCATCGTCTAATATCTGAAGCAAAATATTAAAAATATCAGGATGTGCTTTTTCTACCTCGTCAAACAGTACAACTGAGTAGGGTCGACGACGGACCGCTTCAGTCAATTTACCGCCCTCTTCGTAACCGACATACCCAGGAGGAGCTCCAAGAAGTTTTGCAACTTCATGCTTCTCCATATACTCTGTCATATCGAAGCGAATCATCGCTTCTTCTTGACCGAACAAAATCTCAGCGAGAGTCTTTGAGAGCTCGGTTTTACCTACTCCTGTCGGTCCCAAAAATACAAAGCTACCTATCGGACGCTGGGTTGATTTCAGTCCCGCTCGGCCTCTTCTCACAGCTTGGGCGACAACTGAAACAGCACCTTCCTGACCGATCAACCTCTCATGCATAATCTTCTCCAGATTAGCAAGCTTATCCATCTCAGAACCGGTTATCTTTGAAACTGGAATACCAGTCCAACGGGAAACAATATCTTTAATAATTTCACCGGTTACCTCTGAGGTTGTCTGACCTTTCTTCATCGTATACTCATCTTTCTTCTCATTGAGCTTCGCCTGAATATCATCAAGCTTTGATTTTAGAATACGCGCTTTCACTTTATCTCCACTCTTCTCAGCCTCTTTCATCTCTTGGCCCAACTCACTCACCCTCTCTTCGAGAGAACGAATTTCCTCAGGAAGAGAGATCATGGGAAGTCTGACTGCAGAAGCAGCCTCATCAATTAAATCAACTGATTTATCAGGTAAGAAACGATCTCCTACATACCTTTTAGAAAGGTGTACAGCCTGCTCAACCGCATCATCAGGAATTTTTACTCGATGATACGCTTCATACTTATCTTTGATCGCCTTAAGCATCTTTACCGCCTGCTCTTCGGTTGGCTCCGGAACAAGCACCGGCTGGAATCTCCTCTCGAGCGCTGGATCTTTTTCAATATACTTTCGGTACTCGGTTAATGTTGTTGCTCCGATAAGCTGAATCTCACCTCGCGCTAACGCGGGCTTTAGGAAATTGGAGGCGTCCATCGAGCCCTCTCCAGAAGAACCTGCACCAACAATATTGTGTATTTCGTCTATGAAAAGAATAATCTGACCCTTAGACGCTTGCACCTCTTCGATGAGACTCTTCATTCGCTCTTCAAACTCCCCTCTGTGGGAAGCTCCGGCAAGCACACTCATTAAGTCTAACTGTAGTATTTTCTTATCAAGCAGTGGATCTGGCACCTGTTTAGATACGATTTTCTGCGCCAGTCCTTCAACTATGGCGGTTTTTCCAACTCCCGCCTCTCCTACAAGTGCAGGATTATTTTTTGTACGACGAGACAAAATATGAATAACTCGCTCGATCACCTCGGACCTCTCAACCACCGGATCAAGTAGCCCTTGTGCCGCCTTAGCGGTAAGATCAACGGTAAACTGTCCTATCATGCTCTTACCCCTGTCTTCAACCTTGTCTTTACTCTCAAGCACACCCTCCTTTTTACCAGTAACTTTTTTGTTAAGATCTTCTTTCTTTAATCCTAGTTTGGCAAGTGTCTGGGCACCAACTCCTTCACCTTCCTCAAAAAGTGCGATAAGAATGTGTTCTGGTGATACAAACTCAAAGCCAAGCTTTCGAGCAATAGTCAATGAGTTCGCCAGAATTAACTTTACACGCGGAGAGAGTTGAACGGTTTTTGCTGTATTTGTAGGCTTTTCATCTTTAGCTGAGTTTTGCTGCGCTGCATCTTTTTGCGCAGGATCACTTTGGGTTTGTTTATCATTTCCGGGTACCGGTGCAGGCGAAGGCGCAGAGCCCTTCTTATATACTTTAGCCAACTCCTCTTCAATTACCTGAGGATAAATCTTCATCTCATTAAACATCTTGTATATCTCGCTGTCTGATAGAAGACCATGCAGCACATGTTCACTATCAAGCATATCGTTCCCCAGCTCTTTTGCTTTATTCTGTGCGGAAAGAAATACCCTGTTAGACCGCTGAGTGAGATGCGTCATCAAATCAAGCTCTTCTCTCTTTTTCCCATCAATAGTAGACTGCAGTGCCGAGGTACCAGTTGCAACATTCGCAACACCCTGCTTCTCTTCTGGTTTTTGTTTCTCTGCCTGAACGGTGTCTGATTTAGTATCTGTTTTTGCTGCTACATTGTTGACTGCTTCTTCAGCTTTTGGTACTGCATTACTTTCAACAGGTACAGATGTGGTTGCGGGAGGAGGTTGTGGAACAGCCGGTTGCGGAGTAGGTACTACTGTAGTCTGGGTAGTTGAAACAGGAGGAGCAGGCGGAGCACCAATACCATTGTAAGGTGCACCACCACCAGGAGTTGGTCCGATGCCATTATATGCTTGTCCCTGAGGAGGGTTACCAATCCCATTATATGAACCGCCAGTTTGTACCACCTGTTCCTCTTGCTGTACAACAGCAGAAGTAGCAGAAGTTGGGGTAGAAGGAACTGAATTACCAGATACAGATCCCTTTTTAATGAAATCAAAAAATCCAGCCATAATTCCATTATGGAGAGTAGTTGAACGATTGTCAAATGGATAAAAATAGTGTAAGGTATAAAAAGAATGAATAGATCATATCGCATCGCTCTTATCCTCATATTGTCATTTTCGATCATTCTCTCTGCGCCGGTTGCATATGCTCAAACAAATTCAAATGTAGATGCAGTAAAAGACCTATTAAAGTATTTCTTAAGGCCTCAGCAGGGAGGAGTTGCTGACTGCGACTCTCGGTACAAAGACGAAAATGGTAAATGCCTCTCCCCAGAACAGCTGCTCAATAAATGCTCGGCGATCGGAAAGATAGACAAGAATGGAAACTATAATTCTGCGTGCTGTTTAACTAATGAACAGTGCGAAGCAAACGGTCCACTCCAAACATGTGACATTCCAAACGATTTTTGCAATTCTGGCACTTCATGTAACAATCATGGTCAGCCAGCTCCAAGTCCAAACCCAAGAGATCTCAATCCGGAAAGAGCACTCGATAATTTTCCTTACTACTGCCAGGGAGATAACCGCTGGAGATATGAAGGGGGGCTTGACCAAATGGGATGCGGACCTACCGCTATGGCAATGGCACTTCGCTACTTCGGATTTGATGAATCCCCCCCCTCAGTCAACCGAGTATTTCTTGCAAACGGTTGGAGACCAAACATAAACGCAGGAACATATATCGAAAAGGTGGTTGAAGGAAAAACTCCAGATTCTCAAGCTTTTCTTCAAAAATATAAACTAGTCGTCGGACCTAACCTAGTATATGGAACTACAGTTAACCTTGAAGCAGTAAAGGATCATCTAAAGAATGGATTTCTGATCTATGCCCTCTCTAATAACTATCCTTGCGGAGGCGGCTGCGCAGGCCTTAAAGAGAAGAAGACGTTCAGCCACCTTTACATCATTGATAAAGTTGACGAAAGAGGCAAGGTAAGAGTTCGAGATCCAAGCAACTGTGTTTGGCCCGCTGGTTCAGTTCGACAAGGTTCAGAGGTCTGGACAGATGAATATTTATATAGAAATGCAAGAGAAGTTAACGCTTTTGCCTACCCTATAAAAAAACAATAACTATGGAGCTGTCAAAAAAAACAATCACGATCATCATCACCATCTTGATAATCATCCTTATCATACTATCAGTATGGGTTCGGAATCTGTCCAACCGACCTGCTGAACAGATTCCCACAAGCGCTCCAACACCAACATCTTACAACTACCTAGATCCGACCTCAAAGTCTCAAGTGTACAACGCTCCTGCTCAAGACATACGATACGCTGAAAGTGCACGACGCATCTACGAAGAAGAAAAACCGTTTCACGATCAAGAAGGGGCGGTTGGCGCTCTCCTTCCTCTGTTACCTCAACAGGGAACTTACTTTTCAATGCGGTACGAAATTAACCGTGCAACTTTTGTCGTGACGATCGATAAAAAAAATACAGAGAAGGGAAATCAAGAATTTACTGAATTTCTCAAATCACACGGAGTATCAGATAAGAATTGGATAAGGAATCTAGAGATATCTACTAACTAATCCATCGTCCTGTTTTTTGTTTGTCCTGTCATTCATTACACCGTTCACTTTCTATCGCCTATGAAATAAATTTGAAGGTTTGTTTGTATGGGGTCTTCGAATCCGAACTGGGCAAAAAACCGTTTCAACGAACGTGCAGCCTCATTATATTCCCCTCTGAAATATACCTTCATGGTGCGAGAGGAACTAACATAATCAATCGTTAACGATTCAAATCGTATCGGATATTGATAGTTAAGAAACCGATAGTCCTGTTCCTTCTCTGGCGCTCCTACTCCAATGTCACCTCCTGTAGGTAGGGGCTTTCCATACGTAACAACCACTGATGGGGCCGTTCCTCGATTATCGATCAAAGGAGAATCTGTATCTCTGGTTATAAAAAGATATGCTCCAATAAATACAAGCAAGACAATAGCAAGAAAACCGATAATTCTATATTGATTCTTCATATTAATTTTGCGCATTCATTTCTCTAATCATATACCAACAGTATGTTTTTGGTTCGCCTCCTGGATTAAAGCGAGCACTTTTCCCCCCGCACCACCCGGTATCAGTCTTGAAATCGTAGGGAGATGACCAACAGGTATCAAACTTTGTACACCACCCCCACCTGCGTCGCAGAATATATACAATATCCTGCTGACTAAACGGAGGGTTTATATTTTTCTCTCTCATATAAACTTTCAGCTGTGCTGCAGCCGCATACATGTTATCTCTAAAGTTACATGGGTTCGGAACGTGAGATTCGGTTTTGTTTTCCTGTAATACTGCACTTCGATAAGACGACCAAGCATTCCCACATCTGCGCGCACTGCAATTTGGACAACTTGTATTGCCATTTTGATCCCTATCTGTAGTCATTTGTGTAGCTCCTGCCTCTCCACAACTAGCATTTTCACGCGAGCACCTGTCTTCAGGCAGATTATTACCTGGTTTTGAATACTCTCTCACCTGGTCAGCATTCATACGATACTTATCCACCCCCGCTTCATCTGTATATGACATACCAGTCTCAGCATATTTAATAACAAACAGCATTGTGGGGGGGATTCCATACTTTGACCCTACCTCATTAGCAAGCTCCTGCCACGCGGCAAGCGCACCTGCGCGGTTCGGAACAGGAATAGATGGAGCTGGGGTTGAGCCACTCGAACCGCCAGGAGTAACTGATCCCTCTTTAGCAAGAAACTTTTGCAACAGCTGCTTTACACACTCTACATCTGTTTTGCATTGTTTAAGGTAGTTCATATCTATATTCTCACACGCATTTGGGGGTCGTGGCATACCTGGTGCAGGAGCACTATTTGAATCCCCAGGAGACCGAGGTGTGCTGGTACCATTGTTTGTTCCTGAGGTGGGCACCTGTTTCCTCTTTCCCGTATCGGGACCGCAGTCGCTTGAGAAATCAAACCCCACCACCTCAACGGTATCTTGTGACTTAAATACATTTGCGGGAATATCACATCTGAACGAGGCTGTATTACCATCCCAACCTAAAAAATTTGCATCTGAAGGACAGTAGTTTTGTGGCCAGCTACCGTTAACACTAAATCCACACGCTATCCATCTTGACCCCGCGTGCCCACCATCAACCTCAACCTTGCACTCAACTGTCCCCTGCTGATCCACCCGAATCGAAGTGGAAAGACTTACCGATTGAATCTGCGCACAACCCTCTTGAGCATTAACCGGCGTGATAAATAAAGCAAAAAGAAAAACAAAAAATAGAGCTGTAAAAATGCGCTGCATACTATCCACTATATATGAAGTTGTAAAAAATTTAAAGCATTCTTAGATTGACTTTATATCTTCAAATAAACTAGAATCAATGTATGTTTGCTCTCTTTGGATCTATTGTGACATGGGTAAAACGGGGACTTATGGTCTTTGTAGTATACGGACTTATTATGCTGCTCTATGTGTCGTTTACCCAACCTCGATCACAAAAAACTGCAAAAATCTCACCTGAGAAAAAATTTGAGTTGATAAAGACTGAGTTCATCGAATCACAAAAAAAAGCAACAACCGCAGAACAAAAGACGACAGTTGCCGCAGTACGATTTGTAAGCTGTGTGTTTGCCGGCGAGTTATGCACAGACAACCCTCGTCAATCTTACTTTGATAACAGCCTTATCGGCATGCCCACTAATCTTATTGCAAAGCCCTTTCAGCACCCACCAGCGTCTGCCATCGCATGGTTTCGTGGAGGACTTGAACAGAATAACCTCATTCCTAAAACATATGCCGCTGAAGGAATTGGTTTTGCATCTATCTCAGGATACGCCAGCATTTGGAGTCTTTTCAGAAACATAACCTATCTAGTGCTTGTATTCTTCATAGTTGCCGTAGGATTCCTCGTCATGTTCCGGTTTAAGATAAATCCTCAAACGGTAGTAACGATTGAAAACACATTGCCCAGGATTGTTATCGCCCTTATTATGATTACATTCTCATTTGCAATCGCAGGCCTCTTGATAGATTTAATGTACGTCATAATTGCGATAACTATAGCAACCCTGTCGCAACTGCAAATAGGTGACTTAACGCCGAGCAATGCAGCGGCACTCACACAAAAGTACACCGGTGCCGGCTTCGGAGACTTGTGGCCATATAGTCCCGCTCAGGTTACCCAAGACGCATTTATAACGGGAGCTGCACTATTTGGACTGCTTCCAGACATCATTAAACTACCTATTCGGGGAATAATCACACTGGGATTGGGTAACGTATTAGTCAGCGTAATCCAAAGCCTGTGGGGAGATGCGCCAAAGGCTCTCAACAATATCACACTCTTAAGCAACTCTTTAGGTGAGGGACCCGGAAACCTGCTCTCATTTATGCTTAAGTTGATAATATACTTTGTCATTTCTGGATTTATTCCGGCAATGATCCTCGGATTTATGATCATAATTACTTTACTTTTCCTAATGTTTAGATTATTAGGTGTTGTCCTGAAATCATATATAACGATCACGTTAATGATCATTTTTGCACCCCTCATAATCGCTCAGGAGATACTGCCTGGTAAACACGCGTTTAGTGGTTGGGTTAAAACGCTCGTCGCTGAACTACTTACTTTTCCTCTCCTTATCATTATTACCCTTGTTGGCTATGCCATACTCCATCTTAGTTATACGGGAAATATCTTTATGCTGCCATTCTTGTATGGTATTGATAGTGGAGATGTAAGTGTGCTTATTGGTATGGGATTGATCTTAATAATTCCAGATATCCTAGCGCGTGTGAAGGGCGCTATGGGTGTAAAGGACAGTGGATTTAACTTCGGACCCGGCACATACCTAGCAGGAGGTCTTGCACTGCTTGGTGGCGCTCGCTCCATCGTGGGAGCGGGATACTCTTCCATGCTCAGTGGTTACAAGCCTGAATCAGCAAATCTCTTAAGCAGCGGTGACAAAGGCGGCAATATAGATAGTAGAATTGAGGCAATAGCCAATCCGCAGGCCTGGTTATTTAAGACAGTTAGAAACCAGATACGTCCATTTGCGGATGCCGCCTCGAGAAATAGACAAGGCAAAGGAAGTGGTGGTAAGTAACCTGAGGAGTAAAACAAAAAGGCGACGCATTTAGTCTACATACACACATCTGTTCAAACTCCAAATATAGCGGCTAAAATATTCTCGTTTGCCCCTCATTAGATCATGTGAAGTTCACCGGATGAACCATTCGGCATTAGTAGTCTAACCTTATACCACATGCGCTTTCCTCTGTCGTTAATCCAGGTGTAATTTGAGGGCCTCTCATATAGTTGACACCTCGCTGATCACAACTTCCATCAGATAGACGGGTAAATTTAGCATGTACAGTTAACTGTTTTGATCCGATTCCCTGTGCAACACACATCTTTTGATATTCCTGAATTGAATAACACTTGCTTTGCTTATTTAAGAAACAGTTATTCTGATTCTGAATACACACAGCCTTGGTGTTTATATCACCACCCACTGATCCAAATCCCGGAATTCGCAATAAGTCAACACCTATAACCCTAAGTATGAAAATAGAGAAGATAATAAGCATCAAGCCTGAAATGCATGAAGTTATCAACTCCTGCGCCTTCTTGATCCTTGCGGCATCTCCACGGGAAAGTTGCAACTGCAACGCACCATATATGATGCAAAAAAATGTTATTGCCATTGCAAACCGTAACCCAAATCCAAACACTACGTCTTGAATAAATTTTCCAAACGTATACTCAACACATCCAAGCGCAGTCCAAACCCCGGTCGTAGCACACCTAATACAGCTTGTCTTTTCCTGGGGGGAGGATATATTGTCGCACAGATCATCAAATTTAAATCCGGGATTCCGACATGTGCACTGTGACAAGTCGGTGTCATTCGAAGGTGAGCCCTCCTTACACATTTGTTGAGGAACGGAATCGTGAAGAGCATGATTTATCACTTTATATAACGTATTGTTATATACCTCCAGCACTTTATTGAGCGCCGCAAATATATGGTCAACCCCAATAATTCCTGGTTTTGGAATCTCAAGATATGGAATAACATTCGTTTGACCGCAACATTTCTGACCCAATCCCCCGCACTGTGTCTGCTGTTCGAACTGCTTAAGATAATTGTCGTTACCACCGGTAGGAATCCCACCAGACACACAACTTGCGTCACTAGCGCTTGATTCTTTACAGCTTTGGTTATCACATTGCGTTACAGCGACGACACTATTTCCCTGACAACCATTTATGGTGCTGTTATCCTGTGAACAAAATCGAGTATTGGGAGGATGATACTGATTTAACGAATCTATACAGCCAGGTGCACCTCTCGATACGCATCCCGCCGTACGATTAACAGAATCAACTATACTACACTCTGCAACAAAGCCATCTTTAAAGCTGCAGGTCTCTTTCTTTACAGCCCTCCCCCCTTGACAAATATACACATCTAATCGATCACACCATGACTGTCCTTCAGCATATACTCTATAAGAAGAATCCTTACACTCGGTAGTAGGAGCACCACATATAGCAAACGTCCTACGCGTATCCGTATACTGACACTCTTGACCAGTTGGACACTTTTCAGTAGATACATTATTCTCAGAGACACAGGTATACAAAGTGTTCCCTCCGCCACAATAGCTTTGCCCGACTGCCAAAGACTGCTGCTGTATGCCGTCCACAAATGTACACGAAGCAGCATGTATGGAGGCGGCAAAAAAAAGGAAGAGTATAAATAACCCAACAATAGAAGATATATACCTGCGCATTATCTTATTACACTAGATCTCAAAGAAAAACGCAAGCTTACTTCCCCTTACCACCGAGTCCCATATCTTTGAGAGTTCCCTCTGTAAAGAAGGAGAATAATGTAAACGCGGCGAGCAACATAAGAATCGACGGCCCTGCCTGAAGCATAAAATACTTCTGCCTGTCTGTACCGGTCGCCTTCCACAACATCTCGCGCGACCACATACCGTACGGATTGCCAAGAATATAGTTTTTCCCAAGAATAGTATTAATATACACCCGAGCATGCTCCTCAGTTATCTGTACCGCCTTATACGCCTTATACTTTACTGATAAAGATACATCTTTACCAACTGCTGGGACCATAAACATCCTAATTGGCCATGGAGTACGGGTCTTCCAGTCAGTCATCAAGAAACGTATAAACTGATTTGCGATAAAAAAATGGATTTTATGAATCTCCTCGCCGATGTATCCTCTTGCAGGATGAACCTTTGCATGCAACCCCATAATCACCTCCATAGCCTCCTCAAAAGAGGACTTATTCGCAGCTTGCAATAAATAGTCGTCTAATTTTGCAATCTCTCCGAGTGCCTCATTCCAATCCCGCACTGCCGTAACTGCGTCAACAAAGAGAGAATTTCCATAGTGCTCTCCCACCTTTTCGAAAATAGGTAAAGTCTTCATATCATTCATAGTGGGAAGGACCCCACCTCTAAAGTCATGGTTAAACCAGCGGTTTGCAACCCAGTAGAAAAATCCCTTCTCTCCCAATTGGCCCTGTTCAGCGGCTGTAATACCAAACTTCTCTTTGACTCCTCTAAAGTGAGTAATAAGACCTTGGTCATTCCACAATAAATCGCTAATGGTATTTCCAAGTTTATCGTTTGGATCATCCAGAAACTTATCACCCACCTGCATCTTCTTAATAAGGTCCGTTTTATCCATCTTCTCCTTATCTTTCACCATCACCCTCCGCGTTGCTGATGCCATTCTGTTAAAAAAATCATCCTGGGCCTTATCCACATCATAGCTCACCTTGCCCGTTTCATCTTCTTTCTTATACTCCCTGCGGTACAGGTTATGCCAAAACTCAGCAACCTTTTTAAGATGCTTATAGTTTGCATATTGAGAAAAATCTTTGTCACTGGTGCCTCCAAGGTATTCGGCCGAGTTTGTCCAGCGTGCTTTCCATTGGTTCCGCTGACACGCCCTTTCAATTTTTTCATTCGAATCAAGCTTTCCAAGATGCGCATCATCAAAGTAGTATTCGTAAGCCGTGAGCGTTTGACCATTTGCCAGCTTGATAGTTGTCGAAAGCTTAGGTTCAAGACGGGCAAAGGTATAGAGAAAATTCTCTGGAGACCGTTCAAGTAATCTTTGGAAATTAGCACCCCGAGAAGCAGTCAGTTTTTCTCTCTGATACTGGGCAGCGGTCAAACCCGCTGAGAATTCACTTTTACTCTTCTTTCCCTTCAGCCAATCATCAAGCAACAAACTTTTTTCATCCGACGTCAGTCCGCGAAACGTCTCCTTATCTGCGTCTTTCTTTAATGACTTCTCAAATTCTGCTTCTACAATCTTTTTCATCTCATCTGAAACACGCGCATCATCATAGTGCCAGGTAGCTGATGCTCCGGCATGAGCGGTTATGAAGCGGAATTTCTCTTCCCAGTCATCACCAACTCCATGTTTTGCCATCTGTTCACCTATCCATGCCTTTAATCCCGCTGAGCGCTGTCCACCGATAGATAATACATCATATCGGCTCATGTCTCCATACGCCTCCTCCATTGTGATCTCATCATCATAGGTAGCGCTAAACGGGTCGGGAGAGGTAGCCCTCCATTTCAAAATTATCTGATCCCCTGTCTTCCTATCAGCGGTAACAACTGCGTTATATACCTCTTTTGGAACCCAGCGCTTCCACCGGCCATCATTGGGATTAACCGACCATTTGCCATCAGTGCGCAGTCGTTTAGTCAATCCTCCAAACTGATTATCTATGCGCATTCGTATATGTCGTCTAAACTCTTTTACCACGTTTTCATTACTTTTCTGAATCTCATATGCCTTCATCGCTCCATATTTAAGCTTAAAATTGATCTGGTCAACTAATGGAGTTTGTATGTATTTCTGAGGAGCTTTCACTAGCGCCTGCTCGACAAGAGCCCGGTGAGTACCGTAGGTTATCGCAATACCCATGGAAATGGCCCGGTCTATATATGCATTTGATGGCGGTACATTTTGATCAGGCGACTTGCCCAAAGCCTTCTCAAACTGAGATCTCAATTCGGGAGGAGTACCCTCATCCGCCGTCAATTCTTCAAGCATCTCTCTCATTACATGCCGAAGGTTATCATAATCAGGAAATACTTTATCGATGCCATTTTTAGTACTCGCGGACCATAAAGCTGCATCGTACTCATTTTGTTTTTTAATTGCAGTCTTATGATTGATATACTCAGTAACAATGTGCGCTGCAAGCTCTACCACGGGACCATGATACCCTTCAAGGATAGACTTCACCTGAGTGGTTGGGATCCTTTCAGCAATTTCTTCAAGACGATCAATTTTGGTAAGCTGATTTGTTACCAGCTTTGATACGAAGTCGTGACCAGACTGTCTTCGATGTTCTTCATCCTCCATAAACTCTTGCACCACGATCATATGTCTGATAAATTCATTTTTCACAGTACCCGAAGGGTCACGCTCATCAAACGCGTTACGAATACTAGGACTTGTCTGAAGCCGGGTAAGTATATCTCTTATATTGGTACGGAAATAATTATCCTTGTATGAAAGACCAGATCCATACGAACTATCCAAACCTGCAGAGACAGCGCGCTGAATATATGCAGTAATTAAATGAAATGCGCTATCAAGCATTGCCCGCTTCACCGCAGGATTCAGATGTGCCTGACCTGAAGCGTCTACTACTACATACTCATCTATATGGGCTAAAACATAATCCGACATAACATATTGAATATCCCTTTCTGTTAAACCATAGTTTCTTATTTTCTGCTCGAATGGTTCATCATCTCCAAAACGACTAATTGATCCAGTCGTATCTTTAGTTTCTGATTCCTCCCGATAGTCAAAATCTATTTTTGCTTGCCTCTCACCGACACCTGAGATATAGTTTCCTCGAGCAGCCTCAATTAATCCCTCAGTAACATATTTAAGCAACTCGGGGTCAGTGTCTTCTATTCTCGACCTCAGACGTCTATATTCTGTCTTAAGTTGCTCACGAGATATTTCTCCAAGAAGTACTTTGTTGATAAATCGATAAAGATGATCTACAGATGATTCTTCTATGTGATTCGAGCCTATTTTATCTCCAATTGCTCGCAGAATACCTGCCGTTTCGGGAGTAAGATCTATATCTTGAAGCTGTATTTTATCCTTTAAAGTACTTGTTAGGTACAACTCACTTACAATTTTGAACAATCTCGCCATGTCTACCCTTCTATCAGTCTTTAACGCCTTCTCTTGTTTTTCATCTGTTGGCTTCTCTGTTTTAGTCGCTCGCTGCTTCACTGAAGCAACAAGCCTTCTCAAATAATCCTTCAGTGAGCTGACCTGCTGAGGTTCATTCTCCACCGTATTATCTATCCGATTAGTTACTTCTTTCTCGGCAGCCTTCACTGGATCTATTTGCTCTGATTGCGGACGCTGATTGTCATACTCATTGGTAGAAGCCATATGAAAAATTATACTCTCCAGAATTAACGGCGACGCTTAAAGATATCTTTCCTCGTTGACAATGCAAGCTTTATATGATACCCAACAGACGAAAGCACGACGAATGACAAAGAATAGGTTTTTAAAAAGTATGTTATATCATTACACTGCAGGCAGGATGAACGAGTCATCCAGTAGTAGACAAAGTCGATGATAATAAACAAAGGCAAGACAATAATTAATATGGGAGAGATATACTTTTTTTTCATACAAAAAAGTATACCTAATTATGAAGCTTGTGTGTGTTCCCTACATCACTCTGCTGATTCTGGCTGAGCCTCTTCGTGAGACTTGAGATCAATAACCAGATGCCTGTCTCGTCCTTCACCCACAGAATATGTTGTAAGGTCCGGATACTCCTTTGTTACAAACTCATGAACCAGTTTGCGCTCATAGGATGAAAGACCTCTAAAATGAGAGGCTCTGCTTGTAGATTTCGTTTTATCAGCAATCTCGCGTGCGATGCCTTCCAATCTCTCTTTCTGCTTCTCACGGTAATCATTCACATTAACGAGGATATTCACCGGCTCTCCAAACATCTTAAAGAGCACCACATCAAGAACTTTCTGAATTGCTCTAATCGTCTCACCATGTCTACCGATAACAGTTGGCGCTTCTTCTTCAGTATTGATCTCTACATAGTAAATATCCCCTTCCTCATGAACCTGTACTTCAAAAGAGTTGACCATTTTTTTCAATAACTCTTCTGCCTCTGTCTTTATTGTATGTGCTTTATCCATAATGTCTATAGCAATTGATAATAAAAAATAATTCAGATTGAACTGGCATTATTTATGTTGTTTGTACTGTATTATAGTAAATATCGATACTACATTCCAATAGAGTGAGAGACCGACAGGCAACGTAAATGCAAACCATCCTATCATCAACGGGAACAGGTATTTCATCTGCATATTCATCGCTTGCTGAAAATCTCCACCTTTCTGTTTCTTCGACTCAGCCGCCTTACCCTTTGCGTCAGCCGCCTCATCAATTTGCGCTGGCGCTGCTGCCCCCATGCCTGGTGCAGCAAAGTACTGCAAAAGGGCGGTAACAACAGGGACCAGATAGTAGTACCATACACCTGCTTTTTGTGGAGCAAGCGCTAGATTGAATCCAAAAAACCAAAAATTCAGATAGGAGATGTGCAGGATTGGCCAGTAAAGCGCACTATTTATACTTTTTATAAGCACTGCCTGATTGGTGGAGTGGAGAAACGTAAAAAAGACGCTGTAGAGAGCATAGAAGATAGGTATGTTTATGAGAGCAAGAAGACATCCGGTGGCAGGGTTTATCCCCGCTTCCTTATACAACCGCATCTGCTCTTCTTGCAGTTTTTTTGGATCTTTCTTATGTTTTTCACTTAAGGTATCGAGGTGCGGTTTCAGCTCCTGCAGCTTTTTCGTTGTGCGAATCTGCTGCCCAAAGAATGGATAAAACAGCAGACGGATAAACACGGTAAGCGCGATGATGGCAAATCCAAATGCTCCCGGAAGATGAACGTACAAAAAAAACTTATAGAATATGACCAACAGATTAAGAATGGGGAATACAAAAATCGTGTTAAAGATATTAGGAGAAAACATGCTCTTATTTGGTAATTC